>NZ_JARWCR020000085.1:0-34118 GCF_029846695.2 Bradyrhizobium nivariense
CTCCGAACAATTCATCGCTTGCCATCGTGGTCTCCTGCGAATCCGCCATCGCCAGAGAATCACACTGCGACGGCTTTCGGCTATAGTGCTCGATGAGCCGTCGAATAGATCACACCCTCTGAGGAGCGCGTTCTTTACGCGCGTCTCGAAGGATGCAGGCCGCGGTGTTGCGGCAGCCGGGCCGGCATGGTTCTCGCGGCGATGCGAAGCATCGTCCGCGAGACGGCGCTTTGCGCCTCCTCACCATGAGGGGTGAGAGTTGCGACCGGCGGCCAATCGATGATACGCCATAGGCGGGGGCGCTGGTAGAGGGGGAGGTTGTCGTGGGTCTGCTGGTCATGATCCTGGGGCTTGCGCTGTTTTTTGCGGCGCATGTGTTCACGACGAAACGCGAGGCGCGCGCGCAGGCAATCGCGAGACTGGGCGAGGGGACCTACAAGATCCTCTATTCGCTCGCCTCGCTCGCGGGGCTCGCGTTGATCATCTGGGGCTTCGCCCACTACCGTGCGACCGGCTGGATCGACGTCTGGTATCCACCGAAAGCATTCAAGCACATCACGCTCGCGCTGATGTTGCCCGCGGTCATCCTGGTGGTTGCGTCATATCTGCGTGGCCGCATCTATGCGACGCTGAAGCATCCGATGCTGGCCGGCATCAAGCTGTGGGCGGCGGCGCATCTTTTGGCCAATGGCGATCTCGGCTCCATCATCCTGTTCGGCTCGTTCCTGGGGTGGGCGGTGTATGATCGCATTACGCTGAAGCGTCGCACCGATGGCGGCGGCCCGCCGATTCCGGTGGGCGGCGTCACCAACGATCTGATCGCGGTCGCGGTCGGAATCGTCGCTTATCTGGCGCTGGCTTTTGCGTTCCATCCGGTCGTGATCGGGGTGCCCGTGATGGGTGGCTAGCCGATCAGCACAAGACAGGACCGGCATGCCCATGCGCGGAAAGTAACAAGAGCAACAAGGCAAGGGCAGCCCGATGGACTGGTCGCAATCTCAGATCCCACCAATGCGGTTCGAAGCGCGCTTCGGCGATCGGGTGGTGCCGGCATTTTGCGATCGGCCGTCGAGCCTGTGGACGATGATCGCGGACGCCCGCGCCCGCAATGCCGACGGTGAAGCGCTGGTCTCAGGCAATGTCCGGCTGAGCTGGCGGCAGGCCACGGAGCAGGCTGCGCGGATCGCTGCGGGCTTTCGCAAGTTCGGATTGCAGCGCGGCGATCGTGTCGCGATCCTGCTCGGCAACCGCGTCGAATTTCCGCTGCTGCTGTTTGCTGCCGCGCATGAGGGGCTCGTCACGGTGCTGCTCAGCACGCGCCAGCAGAAGCCGGAAATCGCCTATGTCCTCACCGATTGCGGTGCCAGAATCCTGATCCACGAGGCGGCACTCGCGGATCGTCTGCCAGATGCGCGGGATGTGCCCGATGTGATCCACCGCATCGCCGTCGACGACGATCCGGCTCTGTCGCGTTTCGCGGTGCTCGCCGACAATTTGCCGGCCAATGCACCCGCAGAGACGAGCGAGGAGGACACCGCGATGATCCTCTACACCTCAGGCACGACAGGCAAGCCGAAGGGCGCGATGCTGGCCCATTGCAACATCGTCCATTCCTCGATGATCTTCGCGTCCTGCCTGAAACTGACCTCAGCGGACCGTTCGATCGCGGCTGTGCCGCTCGGCCACGTCACCGGCG
Source organism: Bradyrhizobium nivariense (assembly GCF_029846695.2). NCBI lineage: Bacteria > Pseudomonadati > Pseudomonadota > Alphaproteobacteria > Hyphomicrobiales > Nitrobacteraceae > Bradyrhizobium > Bradyrhizobium nivariense. The sequence continues at coordinate 1,697 of NZ_JARWCR020000085.1, forward strand.
TCGTCGCCAACATCACGACGATGATCTGCTGCGGCGGCGCGCTGATCATCATGCCGGAGTTCAAGGCCGCCGAATATCTCAAGCTCGCCGCGCGCGAGCGCGTCACCTACACCGTGATGGTGCCGGCGATGTACAATCTCTGCCTGCTCCAGCCCGATTTCGACGGCTACGACCTGTCGAGCTGGCGCATCGGCGGTTTTGGCGGCGCACCGATGCCGGTCGCGACCATCGAGAAGCTCGAAACGAAGATTCCCGGTCTCAGGCTGATGAACTGCTACGGCGCGACCGAGACGACATCGCCCTCCACGATCATGCCCGGCGAGCTGACGGCGAGCCACATCGACAGCGTCGGCCTGGCCTGCCCCGGTGCGCGCGTCGTCGCGATAGGAGCGGATGGCCGCGAGCTGCCTCACGGCGAGATCGGCGAGCTCTGGATCCAGAGCGCCTCCGTCATCAAGGGGTACTGGAATAATCCGAAGGCCACGGCCGAGAGTTTCACTGCCGGATTCTGGCATTCCGGCGATCTGGGCTCGGTCGATGCGGAAGGTTTTGTCCGGGTGTTCGACCGGCAGAAGGACATGATCAATCGCGGCGGCCTGAAGATCTATTCGGCCGAGGTCGAATTCGTGCTGGCCGGCCATCCAGCCGTGGTCGAGAGCGCGATCGTTGCCAAGACGTGCCCGGTGCTGGGTGAACGCGTTCATGCCGTGGTGGTGACGCGCGCGCCGGTGGACAGCGAAGCCTTGCGCGCCTGGTGCGCGGAGCGGCTGTCCGACTACAAGGTCCCGGAAACCATGGTGATCACCGCGGAGCCGTTGCCGCGCAATGCCAATGGCAAGGTGCTGAAGCGGCAGCTGCGGGAGCTTCTGGGAACCTGAGTCGGGCAGGGCCCTCCGGGCGATCCCGGGTGGTTAACGCCTTGATCGGGCTCGCTTTGCCTTGCCACCGCCATATCGATAGGGTATCGCCGCCGCCACGCGGGGACGGGTTTTTGACGCGGACGATCTGGCGCGCATTCCTGACCGGGTATGGGGTTAGCTTAAGTGTCTGAATTATTTGACGAAGTCGACGAGGAAGTACGTCGCGAGCAGCTCAAAAGGCTGTGGGACAAGTATTCGATCTATTTCATCGCCCTGATGGTGTTGATCGTCGCCGCCGTGGGTGGCTGGCGCGGTTACCAGTATCTGGAGGCCAAGAAATCCGCGGAGGCGGGCGCCGCCTTCGAGAAAGCCGCCGAGCTGTCCGATCAGGACAAGCATGCGGAGGCCGAGGCGGCCTTCACCGAGCTCGCCGCCAAGGCTCCATCGGGCTATCGCACCCTGGCGCGGCTGCGTGCTGCAGCCGAGGCGGCAGCCCGCGATCCCAAGGCGGCGGCCAAGCTCTATGACGACATTGCCGCGGACCGCAGCGTGGGCGGCGAGTGGCAGGATCTGGCGAGGATTCGCGCCGCCGGCTTGCTGGTCGACAGCGCGTCCTATGCCGACATGCAGCAGCGGCTGGAAGCTTCCGCTGCGCCCAAATCGACCTTCCGCCACAGCGCCCGCGAGATGCTGGCGCTGTCGGCCTGGCGCAACAACGACATGACTGCGGCCCGCAAATGGCTCGACGCGATTGCCGAGGACGGCGAAACGCCAGCCGGCCTGCGCTCACGCGCCGAGGCGCTGCAGGCCCTGCTGCCGCCCGTCGCCAAGAGCTGATTCAAGAGCTGAGCCAAGAGCTGACGGCCCCGAGAGACGAGATACCGATATGCTCCGCACGCCACGCTTGATCGCAGCCGCCGTCCTGATCGCCTTCACGGGCGTCCTCGGCGGTTGCTCCAGCTTCGATCCGAGCGACATGCTCGACTTCCTCGATACCAAGAAGAAGCTGCCGGGCGACCGCAAGCCGGTGTTCCCGGAGGGCGTGCCGGGCCTCGAGCAGGGCGTTCCGAAGGACATGTACAAGGGCGCGCAGCAGCAGCCCGATCCGAACGCGCCTGCCGTTGCGGCCTTGCCACCGGAGCCTCCGCCCGAGCCGGCCAAGCCGGCGAAGGGTGCCAAGGCGAAAAAGACCAGGCAGCCGGCCGCCGCAGCAGTCGCGCCGGCAGAGGCGCCCGCCGGCGAAGTCGATGGCGAGGCCCAGCCGGAGGCCGCGCCGCCCGCGGCCGCTCCGCCCAAGCAGAAGATCGTGCGCAAGCGCACCACTGCGCCGCCGCCCGATCAACCCGTCCAGCAGGCGCAACCGACCCAGACCACCCAGCAGCAATCGCAGGGCGCCTTCCCGGCGCCGATGCCGAGCGGCAGCTTCTCGCGCTAGAGCATGATCCGGAAAAGTGCGAAGCGGTTTTCCAAAAAGATCGTGTTCAAACAACAACCTAAAGCGTGGTGAAGATTCATCCCAGCCTCATCGCGCTTTAATAATTTCATTTCATTGACAGGCGCAGCTCCGGCAGCGCACGAATGACCCATGTCCTTTAAGATTGCCATTATCGGCCGGCCCAATGTCGGCAAGTCGACGCTGTTCAACCGCCTGGTTGGGCAGAAGCTCGCGCTCGTCGATGACCTGCCCGGCGTCACCCGCGACCGCCGCGAGGGCGAGGCCAGGCTCGGCGATCTCGAGTTCACCATCATCGACACCGCCGGCCTCGACGAGGGCGCCAAGGGCTCGCTGACCGCCCGCATGCAGGAGCAGACCGAGGCCGCGATCGCACAGGCCGATGTGCTGTTCTTCGTGATCGATGCCCGCAGCGGCCTCACGCCCAACGATCGCGCCTTCGCCGATTTCGCCCGCAAGGCCGACAAACCGGTGCTGCTCGTTGCCAACAAGAGCGAAGGCAAGCATGGCGATGCCGGCGCGATGGAGGCCTTCGCGCTCGGCCTCGGCGATCCCATCCAGATCTCGGCCGAGCACGGCGAGGGCATGGGCGAGCTCTATGATGCCCTTAGAGAGCTGATGCCGGAGCCTGTCGACGAGGATGAAGTCGAGGACGACGAACCGCTGACGGAGGAAGAGGCCGCCACGCGTCCGATCCGGGTCGCTATCGTCGGCCGGCCCAACGCCGGCAAGTCGACGATGATCAATCATCTGCTCGGCGAAGAGCGCCTGCTGACGAGCCCGGAGGCCGGCACCACGCGCGATTCCATCGCGGTCGAGATCAGCTGGAAGGGCCGCGATTTTCGCGTGTTCGACACCGCAGGTCTGCGCCGGCGCTCGCGCATCGAGGAGAAGCTCGAAAAGCTCTCGGTCGCAGACGCACTGCGCGCGGTGCGCTTTGCCGAAGTCGTCGTGATGATGATGGATGCGCAGAACCGCTTCGAGGAGCAGGATCTTCGTATCGCCGACCTGATCGAGCGCGAGGGGCGCGCTGTCGTGCTCGCCGTCAACAAATGGGACCTGATGGAGAGCAAGGGTGGCGGTGCGATTTCGAACCTGCGCCGCGATGCCGATCACTTGCTCCCGCAGGTCAAGGGCGTGCCGATCGTCGCCGTCTCCGGCCTGATGGGCGAGGGCATTGACCGCCTGATGCAGGCGATCCAGGACGCCTATGCGCTTTGGAACCGGCGTGTGTCGACCTCGTCGCTGAACCGCTGGTTCGAGGAGGCGGTCCAGGCCAATCCGCCGCCCGCCGTGTCCGGCCGACGGCTCAAGCTGAACTACATCACGCAGACCAAGGCGCGCCCGCCGAGCTTCGTGCTGTTCTGCTCGCGCGCGGACGCGGTGCCGCAGTCTTATCTGCGCTATCTCACCAATTCGATGCGTGAGGCCTTCGAGCTGCCGGGCACGCCGGTGCGTATCACCCTGCGCGAGAAGGCCAATCCCTTCGCCCACAAGCGCAAGCGGCCGTCGTGAGCAACGAAGCCGGCGAGGCGATGGCGCAGGGCGCTACGCCGGTCCGGCGCGGTGCGGTCGCCTTCATCTTCGTCACCATCCTGCTCGACATGCTCGCGCTCGGCGTGATCATGCCGATCCTGCCAAAACTGATCGAGAGCTTCGTCGACAACGACACGGCGCACGCGGCCCGCATCTTCGGCCTGTTCGGCACCGCCTGGGCGCTGATGCAGTTCGTGTTCTCGCCGGTGCTCGGCGCGCTGTCGGATCGCTTCGGGCGGCGCCCGGTGGTGTTGCTGTCGAATTTCGGGCTCGCGGCCGACTATGTGCTGATGGCGCTGGCGCCGTCGCTGGTCTGGCTGTTCGTCGGCCGCGTCATCTCCGGGATCACCTCCGCCAGTATCTCGACCGCCTTTGCCTATATTGCCGACATCACGCCGCCGGAGCGGCGCGCGGCGGTCTTTGGCAGGATTGGCGCTGCCTTCGGCGCCGGCTTCGTGCTGGGCCCGGCGCTGGGCGGTCTGCTCGGCGATATCGATCCGCGCCTGCCGTTCTGGGCCTCGGCGGCCTTAAGCTTTGCCAATGCGCTCTATGGGCTGTTCGTCCTGCCGGAATCGCTGGCGGCGGACAAGCGCGCGCCGTTCCGCTGGACGAGCGCCAATCCGGTCGGTGCGCTCCGCCTGCTGCGTTCCAACGCCGTGCTCGCTGCGTTGTCCGTCGTCAACTTCATCGCGCAGGTCGCGCATGTCGTGCTGCCCTCGACCTTCGTGCTCTATGCCACCTATCGCTATGGCTGGGATTCGAAAACCGTGGGATTGACGCTGACGATGGTCGGCGTCTGCGCCATGGTGGTGCAGGGGCTTGCGATCGGCCCGATCGTGCGCGTGCTCGGCGAGCGGAACGCGTTGTTGATGGGCCTGTGCTGTGGCGCGGTCGGCTTCTTGATCTTCGGCGCAGCGCCGACCGGGCCGCTGTTCTGGCTCGGCATTCCCGTGATGTCGCTGTGGGGGATTTCGGGTGCGGCCATGCAGTCGCTGATGACGCGGCTGGTCGCGCCCCATCAGCAGGGCCAGTTGCAGGGCGCAACCGCGAGCGTGCAGAGCGTGTCGCAGCTCGTCGGCCCGTTCCTGTTCACGCTGACGTTTTCATTCTTCATCGGCGCCAGCGCGCCGTGGCGTCTGCCCGGCGCGCCGTTCCTGCTCGCGGCGGTGTTGATGGTGGTGTGCGTGGCGATCGCGGTGCGGGCGCTGGCCGCGGCGAAGACGGCGTCGTAGTCTCATAGGGTGGCCAAAGCGAAAGCGTGCCCACCGCCTTCTTCGGTTGTGGCGAGATGGTGGGCAGGGCGCTTTCGCGCCTTGCCCACCCTAAGAGTTATCTGGCTTACTTCTTCACCAGCGGACACTCGCTGGCCTCGAGCGGCTTGGCGGCGTCTTCCGGCGTGATGGTCGCCACCAGCTTGTAATAGTCCCACGGATACTTCGATTCTTCCGGCTTCTTCACCTCGAACAGATAGGCCGGGATGATGCGACGGCCGTCGACACGCAGCGGGCCCTTGCCGAACAGTGGATCGTCGGTCGGGATTTCCTTCATCTTGGCAACGACCTTGGCGCCGTCACGCGGATTAGCGCCGAGCGCGTCCAGCGCTTTCAGGTAGTGCAGCACGGCCGCGTAGTTGCCGGCCACCGTCATCGAGGGCATGGCGTTCTTGGGCGAGACCTTCTGAAAGCGCTTCGACCATTCACGGGTGCTGTCGTTGAGATCCCAGTAGAAGGACTCGGTGAAGGTGAGGCCCTGCGCCGTCTTCAGGCCGAGTGAATTCACGTCGGTGATGAACAGCAACAACGCTGCGAGCTTCTGGCCGCCCTGAACGATGCCGAATTCGGACGCCTGCTTGATCGCGTTGGTGGTGTCGCCACCGGCATTGGCGAGACCGACGATCTTGGCTTTCGATGACTGAGCCTGAAGCAGGAAGGAGGAGAAGTCAGCCGTGTTGAGCGGGTGCTTGACGCCGCCGAGCACCTTGCCGCCATTGGCGGTAACGACGGCGCTGGTGTCACGCTCCAACGCGTGACCGAAGGCATAGTCGGCGGTCAGGAAGAACCAGCTGTCGCCGCCGGCCTTGGTCAGCGCCTTGCCGGTGCCGTTGGCAAGCATGTAGGTGTCGTAGGTGTAGGAAATCGTGTTCGGCGTGCAGGCCTTGCCGGTGAGGTCGGCGGTTGCCGCGCCCGAGTTGAGCAGCACCGAGTTCTTTTCCTTGACAAGGTTGCTGACCGCGAGCGCCACGCCCGAGCTCGGCGTGTCCGCGATGACGTCGACCTTCTCGTTGTCGATCCATTGCCGTGCGATGTTGACGCCTATATCGGGCTTGTTCTGGTGATCACCCGAGAGGACCTCGATGGTCCAGCCCTTGGCCTTCATGCCCGAATCTTCGACCGCCATCTTGATCGCGGCCACCGAATTCGGTCCGCCGATGTCGGCATAGAGGCTGGACATGTCGTTGAGCACGCCGATCTTGACGGTCTTGTCCTGTCCTTTTTCTTGGGCGTAGGCGGATGTGGCAAAACCGAAGGCGGCGCAGGCCAAAAGGGCCGCGGAGCGGCGCGCGAACGTCGTTGTCATGACAGGTTCCCTCCATTGTCAAATATGCGGACGGCTCTCTTGCGGAGCCTTGTTTCCGGCTGATGGCTCTAGCCTGTCCCACGGCCGGCGGCAATGCGTCTAAAGCCGGATGACGCTGCGTCGTGGCGTCATCCGTCGGTTAACTTTTGGGCAAAATGCGTCGAGACGCTATTTCAGCGCGTCCGATGTCAGCTTGAATTTCTGGATGCGTTTTCCGGTGTCAACCTCGGCGGTATAGACATTACCCTTGGCGTCGATCGCCATGGCATGCACCCAGTGGAATTGCCCGGCATTGCGGCCGTTGTGGCCGAAGCTGCCGACCACGCTGCCGTCGTCGCGCTTGATAACCCTGATCTCGTTGTTTTCGCCATCCGCGCTGAGCAGCCAGGTCTGCTTCGGATCGGGCCAGATCGCGATGTCCCACACCGCGCCGTTGCCGAGCGTGTTCTTCTCGAAGAAGAACTCCTTCACGAAGGTGCCGTCCTTCCTGAACACCTGGATCCGGTTGTTGATGCGGTCGCAGACGTAGACGAGACCGTCATTGGCGAGCTTCACGCAATGGACGGGATTGCCGAATTGCTGAGAAACTGGCGCCTTGGGATCATACGCGGCCTGCTTGGTGTCGTCGGGCTTGTTGCCGTAGGCGCCCCAGTGCCGCTTGTAGGCGAGCGTGGTTGCGTCGAACACGATGACGCGGCGGTTGCCATAGCCGTCGGCGACGTAGATTTCGTTCGCGTCCTTGTCGATCGCGGTTTCGGCGGGCTTGCCGAGCTGCGTCGTGTCGTTGCTGCCGAGGCTCGGCGCGATCTTGCCGATCTGGGCGACGAACTTGCCGTCGAGCGTGAATTTCAGGATGGCGTTGTCGTTGTCGGCATTGCCGCCGACCCAGACGAAGCCACGTTCGTCGACCTCGATGCCGTGCTCGCGGCCAACCCATTCATAGCCTTCGCCCGGACCGCCCCAGGATCGCAGCAGGTTGCCGTCGCTGTCGAATTCGAGCACCGGCGGTGCCGACACGCAGCATTTGGAACGCGGCGGGTTGAGGCTCGCGCCTTTCTCGTCGTCGGTGAGCGAGCGTGGGCGATGGATCACCCAGATGTGGCCTTGCCAGTCGACGGTGATGCCGCCGACCTGGCCGAGGATCCAGTTGTTCGGCAGCTGTTTGGGCCAGGAGGAATCGACCGCGAACGTCGGGACATCGCCGGCGGTTGCCGCGCCCGGAAGCACAAACGCGATAGCCGCGATCAGGATGGAGAAGGCGTGAGAGACATTTGCGAGCGCACGCGTAACGCCTGCGCGATCATGCCATGGCGCCATGGCAACCTCCCTTTATTGGCTTGCGGCTTGCTGCCGCTTGAGCGCGGGCAGTCAATCGCGGGGAGGCGCTTGAGTCAATCAGGCCGGCGAGCGGAAGCTCATCAGGCTGCGCGTCTTGTAATCATAGAACTTGCCGGTCTCGGTCCAGTCCGGCGCGCACATCGGAACGATGAATTCGGCGACCTGCTCGGGCGTTTCCAGCGTCGCCGGGTCTTCGCCCGGCATCAGCGTGGCGCGCATGCGGGTGCGGACCGGGCCGGGATTGAACAGGTTGATGCGCAGCTTCGTATTTGCGGTCTCCTGCGCCCAGGCGCGCGCCAGCGTTTCCAGCGCGGCCTTGGAGGCGGCGTAGGGGCTGACATAGGCGGTGGCCTTGTTGGCCGCGCCCGAGGTGATGAATACCGCGCGACCGGCGTCGGATTGCTTGAGCAGCGGCTCCATGCAGCGGATCAGCTGGAAGTTCGCGGAGACGTTGACGGCCATCACGTCGTTGAAAGCCTTCAGCTCGATATGGCCGACCGGCGAGGAGGGGCCGAGCACGCCGGCATTGCCGACGAGGATGTCGAGCTTGCCGTAGCGTTCGTGCAGGCCGGCGCCGAGCCGCGCGACGCCGTCGGAATCGGTGAGATTGAGCGGCACCAGCGTGGCGCTGCCGCCGTCCTTGCGGATTTCGTCGTCGAGCTCTTCCAACCCGCCCTGCGTACGCGCCACAGCGACGATATGCGCGCCGGCCCTGGCGAGCGCCTTGGCCGTGGCCAAGCCGATGCCGCGCGAGGCGCCGGTGACGAGAGCGATGCGGTTGGCGAGAGGTTTTGTCATTAAGGTTCTATCCAGCGTCGTCCCGGCGAAGGCCGGGACCCATACGCCGTGACGGCGATGATTGGGTGAAGATGGTCATGGCCATCCTCTTCAAACCACACAGACCTGTGGTTATGGGTCCCGGCCTTCGCCGGGACGACACCTCAGCTCGCCTCCGCCAGTAGCGACAACTGCCGCGGCTGCTGCTCGGTCTGGGTCTGGTCGGTGAGGTGGGTCGGATACGCCCCGGTGAAGCAGTGATCCGAGAATTTCGGATTGGCGGGGTCGCGGCCGGGCTCGCCCATGGCGCGGTACATGCCGTCGATCGACAGGAAGGCGAGCGAGTCGGCGCCGATGATCTCGCGCATCTCCTCCAACGAATGCGTCGCGGCCAGCAGGCCGCCACGGTCGGGCAGGTCGATGCCGTAATAGTCGGGATAGAGGATCGGCGGCGAGGCGAGGCGGAAGTGCACTTCCTTGGCGCCGGCGTCGCGCATCATGCGCACGATCTTCTTCGAGGTGGTGCCGCGCACCAGCGAGTCGTCGATCAGGATGATGCGCTTGCCTTCGATCGCTGCGCGGTTGGCCGAATGCTTCATGCGCACGCCGGATTCGCGGATCGCCTGCGTCGGCTGGATGAAGGTGCGGCCGACATAATGGTTGCGGATGATGCCGAGCTCGAACGGCACGCCGGAATGCTGGCTGTAGCCGACCGCGGCGGGCACGCCGGAATCCGGCACCGGCACCACGACGTCAACCGGGACGTGGCTCTCGCGCGCGAGCTGCGCGCCAAAGGCCTTGCGCACCTCGTAGACCGAGCGGCCGTGAACGATGGAATCCGGACGGGAGAAGTAGATGTACTCGAAGATGCAGGGACGCGGCGCGATCGGCGGGAACGGCTTGTGGATGTCTTGACCGTTGTCGTCGAACACGATGACCTCGCCGGGCTCGATGTCGCGGACGAAGCGTGCGCCGATAATGTCGAGCGCACAGGTCTCGGAGGTCAGGATCGGGCAGCCATCGAGCTCGCCGAGCACGAGCGGACGGATGCCACGGGGATCACGCGCGCCGACCAGCTTCTTGTTGGTCAGCGAGACCAGCGCATAGGCGCCCTCGATCTCGCGCAGCGCGTCGATATAGCGCTCGATGAAGCGGCTGCGCCTGGAGCGCGCGACCAGGTGCAGGATCACCTCAGTGTCGGTGGTCGACTGCATCATCGCGCCGTTCTTCACGAGCTCGCGACGCAGCGTCAGGCCGTTGGTAAGGTTGCCGTTGTGGGCGACCGCAAGGCCGCCGGCATTCAATTCGGCGAACAGGGGCTGCACGTTGCGCAGGATGGTCGCGCCGGTGGTGGAATAGCGGACATGGCCGACCGCCATGTTGCCGGGCAGGCGGTCGATCACCTCGCGGCGGGAGAAGGTGTCGCCGACGAGACCGAGGCGGCGTTCGGAATGAAAGCGGCCGCCGTCATAGGAGACGATGCCCGCGGCCTCCTGACCGCGGTGCTGAAGGGCATGGAGGCCGAGTGCCGTGACGGCGGCGGCATCGGGGTGGCCGTAGATGCCGAAGACGCCGCATTCCTCGCGCAGCGTATCTCCCTCCAGATCGTCCTGAAGCTCTAGCGCGGCCGGGCCGAGATCAAGTTGGGCGTCCTGGTCAGGGTTTCGCATCTCGTCCGAGCCTCTCTTTAGGGCTTAATCAACGCGCCGCGGGTTTCTCGATCAGCTTTTTAAGGCTGTCACGAGCCGGTTTGCTGTATCCGTCGCCACTGCCCGAAGGCTGCTGCTCGGAATCAGTTTGCTCATCATCTGGTTTGTTTTTCTTGAATCTCTTCAAGATGGTGTTCTCGGGGTCGTCAGGCAAGAGGGCCATCAGCCAATCCCCGGTTCCCTGGAGCACCACGCGGGATTTGGCCCCCGTGACCCAATCCGGGCGCTGCTTGTCCGGCACCAGCCAAGTGAAGAACAGGAAGGCGACCACGACGATCAAAAGCCCGCGAGCCAGCCCGAACAGGAAGCCGAGGGTGCGGTCCAGCGCGCCGATGCGCGAATCCAGGATCATGTCGGAAATCCGGACCGTGATCACGGAGACCACGACCAGGGTGCCCACGAACACGCCGGCGACCACGACCACGCTCGCGACGGTATCGTTGTTGAAATAGGTCTTTGCGGTCGGCAGCAGCTTTGAGAACGAATAAAGGGTGACGATCGCCGCCGTGCCCCAGGCCGCGATCGACAGGATTTCGCGCATGAAGCCGCGGACCATCGCGAGCAGGCCCGAGATCAGCATCACACCGAGCAGGATCAGGTCGAGGAGTGTTACTGGCATCGGCTGGTCTGGTCCGCTCGTACTTCAAAGGTGCTCAGCGAATCGGTGTTTGGCCGCCGCCCCAAGTGAGGGCCAGACGACGTTCCCGGCAAGGCCGCAACCACGCAATCCCATGCTGCTTTTGTGACGGCTGTATAGCGGCGAGGGCGGCAAACGTCACCTCCACCTAACCCTCTCCACGGCGGAATCTTGCCGGTGTGGCATTTTTCTCCGCCGGCGCGTTCGATTCGCCCCGGCGGGAGCCACGAGCGGCGATCTCGGCCACCAGGGTCGTCAGGCTGTTGATCGCGTTGAGCGTGAGCCCGGCGTCGCCGCCGGCTTCGCCCCGGGCCGATTCGGGCAGCACAGCGCGCTGGAAGCCGAGTTTGGCCGCTTCCTTGAGCCGGGCGGGGGTCTGCGCCACCGGGCGGACCACGCCGGAGAGCGAAATCTCGCCGAAATAGACCGCATCGGTGGGTAACTGCGCATTAACCAGCGAGGACACCAGCGCCGCCGCGGCGGCCAGATCAGCTGCCGGCTCGTGGATGCGCAGGCCGCCCGCGACGTTCAGATAGACGTCGTGGCCGGACAGCTTGACCCCGCAATGGGCCTCCAGCACCGCGAGCACCATCGAGAGCCGGCTCGGGTCCCAGCCGACCACGGCTCGGCGCGGAGTGCCAAGCGAGGTTGGCGCCACCAGCGCCTGCAATTCGACCAGAAGCGGTCGGGTGCCTTCGATGCCCGCGAACACGGCGGTGCCGGGGGTGCCGAGATCGCGCTCCGACAGAAACAGCTCGGACGGGTTGGTGACCTCGCGCAGGCCCAGGCCCGTCATCTCGAACACGCCGATCTCGTCGGTCGGGCCGAAACGATTCTTCACGGCGCGCAGGATGCGGAACTGCTGCGAGCCTTCGCCCTCGAAGGACAGGACGGCATCGACCATGTGCTCGACCACGCGCGGGCCGGCGATCTGACCGTCCTTGGTGACGTGGCCGACCAGGATGATCGCCGCACCGGTCTTCTTGGCGAATCGGATCAGCGCCTGCGCCGAGGCGCGCACCTGGGTGACCGTGCCGGGCGCGGATTCCACCGTGTCGGTCCACATGGTCTGGATCGAGTCGATCACGATCAGCCGTGGGACTGCGCCTTCCGACAGGGTCGAGACGATGTCTTCGACGGAGGTTTCGGCGGCGAGCTGCACCGGCGCATCGGAAAGCCCGAGCCGCTCGGCGCGCAGGCGCACCTGGGCGATGGCCTCTTCGCCGGAGATGTAGACGATGCGATGTCCGGCACGCGCCATCAGGCTCGTCGCCTGCGTGAGTAGCGTCGATTTGCCGATGCCGGGATCACCGCCGACCAGCAGCACCGAGCCGCGGACAAAGCCGCCGCCGGTGACGCGGTCGAGCTCGGTCATGCCGGACGACAGGCGAGGTGCGTCCTGGGTTTTCCCCGCCAGACTCTCCAGGGCAAACGTGCGTCCCTTGCGCTTGGAGCGGATCGACACCGGAATGCTGCCGGTCGCGTCCTCCTCGGCGAGCGTATTCCACTCGCCGCAGGACTCGCACTTGCCCTGCCAGCGGTTATAGGCCGCGCCGCAATTCTGACAGACGAAGGAAAGCGTGTTCTTGGCCATGGGGACAGCGAGTCTGGGGACAGCGAGTCGTGGGTTTCGGGTTTGCTGATAGCACGGAATGACGGCTCGAGAGAGCGAGCCCGGCCGCATCCCGAATATCGCAATTCGGCACGCCTGATACACCCTTTGTTAGCTCTATGCCGCCGCGTCCGGCCGGACTTTGCCAAATGTTAGCAGACGCGGGTCCAGTTACGGAACCAATACGGGATGGCGAAACGAATGACGGGACTTTTGCGTATATTGCTCGCTGTGGGCATGGCCTGCGGCGTTCTTATGCCGCTTGGCGGTGCTGTTGCGGCCGACGCGAAGCCTCTCACCGTCGTTTTCGTGAACCCGGGCAAGACTGGTGAAGTCTATTGGGACATGGTCTCGCAGACCATGCAGGCCGCCGGCCGCAAGCTCGGCGCGCATGTCGAGGTGCTGTCCAGCGAGCGCAATTACCGCACCATGCAGGAGCTCGGGTTCGGCGTGGTGGCTCGTCCCGACAAGCCCGACTTCCTCATTCTCTCGAACGAGGAATCCGCGGCCGTCCCGATTCTGGAGGCGGCCGAGGCTGCCGGGGTCAGGACGCTGCTGTTGTCGAACACGCTGATCGGCGACGACGCGGCGCGTCTTGGACCGCCGCGCCAAAAGCTCAAGACCTGGCTCGGCGACATCACGACGGATCTTCAGACCGCGGGCGCGCGGATGGCCAATGCCCTGATCGGCGCGGCGCGTGCCGAGAAATGGCAGAGCCCGGACGGCAAGATTCACATTCTCGGCATCGGCGGCGACGAGATCACGCCGGCCTCGATCGCCCGCAACGCGGGTCTCAAGCTCGCCGTGGAGGCCGCGTCCGACGTCGTGGTGGATCGGATGCTGTTCGCCAACTGGACGCAGTCGGAGGCCGAGCATGTCACCGCGAATTATCTGAGCTGGGCCGCGCGCAAGGAGATCCGGCCTGCCGGCATATGGGCCGGAAACGATCCGATGGCGCTCGGTGCGCTTCGCGCGGTGATCGCTGCCGGTCTCATGCCCGGTCGGAACATCCAGGTGGTCGGCCTCAACTGGTCGGAGGAAGCGCTGCGCGAGATCAAGGCGGGCCGTCTGCTCCTGACCGACGGCGGGCATTTCCTGCTCGGCGGCTGGTCGATCGTTCTGCTGCGCGACTACGCCGACGGCTGCGATTTCGCGGCCGCATCACCCCGCGTTGAGGTCAGGACGTCTGCGATCACGCGCGATAACCTCGCTGCAGTCGGCGACCTCATCAGGACGCGCGCCTTTGACCGGATCGATTTCGCGCGTTTCAGGGCCAAGGCAGGGCGCTGCGGCCAGTACGACTTCTCCGTCGATGCGCTCATCTCGTCGCTGGCGCCTCTGGAAGGCGCTGCTGACTGATGCGAAACGGTGACGACATGACCGATCCGGATCGCAAGCAGCAGTCCGCGCCGCCGCGCTTGCGCTCGGTCGTCCGCGCGATGATCTGGGCCACTGTGCCCGTTCTGCTGCTGGTACAATTGCTCGCCTCCGCCGGCGTCGAGGCCTCGAGCTTCTGGTCGCAGATCAGGCAGCTCGACGCCCGCATCGCCCGCGTCGCCGAGAGCCGCGCCGAGCTGATCGCCGAACCGCTCTGGAAGATGCGTTACGACCAGGTCACGGGCGTGCTCAACGAGATCATGCACGACGAGACCATCGCCGCGGCGGCCGTTTACGACGATACCGGCACAGCGATTGCCCGCGTGGTGGCGCGCCCGGCGGGGCAGGCGGTCACGGAGGTCTCGCGTCCGATCAACTACAGCAACGGCAACATGGCCGTTCAGGCCGGCCACATCGTGATCGCCTATTCGCATGCGGCGCTCTATGCGGACACGGGCAGCCGGCTGGTGCTGCTGCTGGTCGTCGGCCTCTTCGCAACGCTTGCGACGCTGATCGCCATGCGGATCTCCGCCAACATCTTCATCGGCAAGCCGCTGGCGGCAATGATGTCCGCGATCCAGCGCAGCAAACAGGACGGCCGCGCCTATCCGGCGGAGGTCAAATCCTCGAACGAATTCGGCCAGCTCGCGCGTGCCTTCAACGCCATGCAGCACACGACGTCGGGTGCGCTCGACCGGCTCGGCCACATGGCCGCGCACGATCCGCTGACGGGGCTGCCCAATCGCCGCTCGCTGTCCGAGCACCTGGTGAGCTTGAGCAACGATGCCGGCTCGCCGGACGCGCTAATCGCGTTCTGCTTCATCGATCTCGACGACTTCAAGGGCATCAACGACACCTTTGGCCATGATGCCGGCGACAAGTTCCTGGTGCAGATTTCCGAGCGCCTTCGTGGTGCGGTCGAACCGCAAGATTGGGTGGCCCGGCTCGGCGGCGATGAATTCGTCGTGATCCGACCCGAGGTCAGCAACGAGGAGACCGCGCAGAGGTTTGCGCGCCAATTGCTGGATACGATTTCCGAGCCGATCCGGCTGCACGACAAGCAGGTCGTGCCGCGCGCCAGCATCGGCCTTGCCGTGCGACGCGCCGGAGATTCCGAGCTTTCGCACCTGCCGGCGCTCGCCGACATTGCGCTCTACCACGCCAAGAGCAAGGCGCCCGGCACCGTTGCCGTGCTCGACGAAGCGCTCCAGCGCGACTATCGCCGCCGCCGGGATCTCGAACTCGCCATTCCCACAGGCTTCGCCGAGGGGCAGTTCGAGGTCTGGTATCAAAGCCAGGTCGATCTCGAAAGCCACGAAATCGTCGGCCTGGAAGCGCTGATCCGTTGGCGCCATCCGGAACGTGGCGTGATCGGTCCGGGCGAATTTCTGCCGCTGATCGAGCGCAGCGGCAACAATGCGCGGCTGACGCGCTATGTGCTCACCGACGCCTGCCGCGCGCTGCAACGTTTGGCTGCGGCCGGCAGACCGCATATCCGGATCGCGATCAATCTGCCGCCGTCCGAGCTCGCCGACCATTCGCTCGCGGCCGAGCTGCGCGCGACCTGTGCGCGCTTCGATGTCGCGGCATCATTGCTGGAGCTTGAGATCACCGAGGGATCGCTGATCAACAACATCGCCAGCGCATCCGAGACGCTGCACCGCCTGCGGCGCCTGGGCGCCACCATCGCGCTCGACGATTTCGGCACGGGCTACAGCTCGCTCGCCCATCTCAGGCGGTTTCCCCTGGACAAGGTCAAGATCGACAAGGCGTTCATCAGCGAGATCCCTGACAGTGCGGAAGACAAGGCGATCGTTGGCGTCATCGCGTCGCTCGCGGGCACGCTGGGGCTCACCCTGGTGGCCGAAGGCATCGAGCGCAGCGAGCAGGCCAGGGCCATGCGCGAGATGGGCGTGAGGCTCGGGCAGGGCTTTCTCTATCATCGACCGCAGCCGCTCGAGGCCGTGTTGCTATGGCTCGAGGAACAGCCGGCCCACCAGAGCCACGTCCTCGAGGATAGCCCGTCGATCGCGCCCGAATTTGCCGTCTGAGCGCCAGCGCGGCTAAGGCTGCGTCGCATTCCACAGCATGGAGAGGCCGGCCGCGATCATGATCGCGTCCATCACCACGCGGAACATTTCGGGCTTCAGACGCAGCACGAAGCGCTTTGCGATGAAGGCGCCGGCCATCAACGACGATCCTGCGACCAGGCCTTTGACGAACACATCGCCGGTCAGCGCGCCGAAACGTTCGAAGGTCACGGATTTCGCGAAATAGAGCCCGAGCGAAGACGCCGCCTCGGTGGCGAGGAAGGCGCCCCTGGACAGGCCATAGAACAGGAACAGCGGGACGCTGAGCGGGCCGGTGGAGACGACGATGCCGGTGAGATAGCCGATGATCGCGCCGCCGATGGCGAGATGCCAGAGATTGGCCTTGAGATCGTGCCGTGCCAGCCAGTGCCGCACCGGCACCATGGCGATCAGGAAGACGCCGATGGCAAGATCGACGGCATGAGAGGGCAGGGCCAGCAGCGTCCGGGCGCCGAGCACTGCGGCCGGAATGCCCGTGACCGAATAGGCCGCGCAGGCCCGCCAGTCGACCTCGCGCCACCAGGCCAGGATCCGCGAGAAGTTGGCCATGACGGCGGCCACCGCCATGATCGGGACGGCCTCCTTCGGTCCATAGGCATAGACCAGCACCGGCATCAGCATGATCGACGAGCCCGTGCCGACGATGCCGGAAATGGTGCCTGCGATGAGGCCGACGGTGAGGACGAAGAGGAAGGCCAAGGGAACCGAGCAGGGCAATTTCTCGATGATGATATCGTGCAGGTGTTTTGCCCGACGTGTCAAATCGCATCTACGGACACATGCGTAAGGCATTGATCCGACAGCGATCGGCTACTGTGCATGGGGTTGTTTTCCATGTTTTTGTTTGGTTGGCGCGGCAAGTCGGTGCTCGCAGCACATTGGTGGGCAAGGCCGGCTGCGCGCTGCTGACAGCATGTTGGCAGCAGGGTCCGGCTACGACCATCTCCTGACAAAACGGAGAGCGGGTCATGGCGATCGAGGCAAGCTGTCATTGCGGGGAGACGGTGTTCGAGGTGACGGAGGCGCCCTCGAGCGTGACCCGCTGCACCTGCTCGCTCTGCGCCAAGCGCGGCGCGTTGTGGGCCTATTACACGCCGGCGCAGTTTCGGCTGCTGTCGCCGGCGGACAACGTCGCGACCTATCTCTGGGGCAGCCGCACCGTCAAACACCATTTCTGCGCAAGCTGCGGCTGCGGCACCTATTCGGAGTCGCCGGACTGGTCGACCGGCAAGCCCGATTTCGACAATCCCAGGGTCGGCGTCAACGCGCGCCTGTTCGACGATTTCGATCTGGAGGCCGTGCCGGTGAACATGATCGACGGCAAGAATTTGTGGTGAGCAGGCGGTCTCACGCATGTCTGCTGCACGCCCGTCCTCTTGAGGCTCTCTTGAAAAGCTGATTTGTTTCGGGCCCGATAGAAAAGGGGAGGAAGCCGATGATGCGTCTTTTCGCGCGAGTGATGCTCGCGATGTGTCTGGCCGTTTTAGCCGGCTTCAATGCACAGGCGCAGACCAAGCCCAAGGTCACGACATCAGGAGCGGATTTTCCCAAGGCCGCGCTGTTCGTCGGCAACAGCTTCTTCTACTACAACAACGGCATGCCCGGGCATCTCTCCTTCATGGAGCGGGCTGCGGATCCTGAAAACAAGGCGGCTTATCGCAACACCATGGCAACGATCGGCGGCTCCGGCCTCGATTGGCACGACATGGACAATCTGCTGCGGCAGGGCGGAATCGGCGCCTATTCGTTCGACGAGCAGAACAACGTCGTCTTCAACAAGCCGGGCAGGCAGTTCGACGCCGTCGTGATGATGGATTGCAGCCAGTGCCCGATCCATCCGCAATTGAAGGACGCGTTCGCGACCTTCGCGAAGAAGGACAGCGAGATCGTCCGCGCCCACGGCATGCGGCCGGTGCTGTTCATGTCCTGGGCTTATGCCGACAGGCCCGAGATGACGGAAGCGTTGGCCGAGGCCTATACGATCGCAGGCAACGCCAATGATGCGCTGGTGATCCCCGCAGGCCTGGCTTTCGCGCGCGTGCGAAAACTCCAGCCGGAGCTCAATCTGTATGCGGCGGACAAGCGGCACCCGAGTCCCGCCGGTACGTATCTGGCGACGTGCGTGACGCTCGCTGCGCTGACGGGCCGCTCGCCGGTCGGCAATTCCTACAACATGGGACTGGATCCGGAGACGACGCAGCTGCTGCAAAAGGCGGCGTGGGACACGGTGCAAGAGTATTACGGGCGATAGTTCGTAGAGCCTGTGAGCCAATTCGGCTCAGAGGCTCTACGACATCAACGCTAATTCAGCACCACCCACGCCGGCGCATGATCGCTCGCGCCGTCCTCGCCGCGGATGTTCTTGTCGACGCCCGCCTTGGCCAGGCGCGAGACCAGAGCAGGGCTGAGCAGGAGATGATCGAGCCGCAGGCCTGCATCGCGCGACCAGCGGTTCCGCTTGTAATCCCAGAAGGTGTAGATGCGTTTGTCCGGGTGCAGTTCGCGGATCGCGTCACACCAGCCTTGTGCCACCAGCGCCGCAAAGGCCGCACGGCTCTTCGGCTGGATCAAGGCATCCTTGTCCCACGAGCGCGTCGGATAGATGTCGATCTCCGTCGGCGCGACGTTGTAGTCGCCGGCGAGCACGACAGGCAGATCCTGCCTGATCAAACTTTTCGCGTGGCGCTTGAGGCGGGCGAACCAGTCGAGCTTGTGGTCGAATTTCGGCCCCGGCTGCGGATTGCCGTTCGGCAGGTAGATGCTGGTGACGATGATGCCGCGAACCGCCGCCTCGATGTAGCGGGCTTCGTGATCGCCAGGTTTTCCCGGCAAGCGATCGCGGGTGAGAATGGGCTCGGCATTGCGGGCCAGGATGGCGACGCCGTTCCAGGTCTTCTGTCCACACCACACTGCGCCGTAACCGGCCTTTTCGATGGCGGCCGCCGGAAATTCGCCATCGCTTGCCTTCAACTCCTGAAGTGCAACGACATCAGGCTTCGCCGTTCGCATCCATGCCAACAGATTGGGCAGGCGGCGATTGATGTTGTTGATGTTGAATGTCGCGATCTTCATGTAGAGCTACCGGCTCTTGCCTTCCGTTACCGGAGAAACAATGTCCAAGTTGAGCTTTGCCGTTATCGTCGTCGCCGTTGCGTTCTCCGGGGTCGCCTCGGCACAATCATCCGATCCGCGCGGCGCGTGCAAGGCGGACTATGACAAATTCTGCGCCGGCATCGCGCCCGGTGGCGGCATCGTCGCCTGCCTCAACGGCAAGCGCGACAAGCTCAGCGCAACCTGCAAGACGGCGTTGGACAGCAGGAAAAAGAAATAAGCGGCTGATAGCTCAGCTCGGCAGCGGCGGCGGGTTCGTTGCCTGCTCGACCGACGGCGGGGAGGGTGGTTGCTCTGCCGCAGTCGCGGGAGCCGACTTGGCCAGCGGCTCCACCACGTTGCCGCCCTTGTAGATGCGGGCGTAGCGGCGGCCGAGGCTGGTCAGCACCTCATAGCCGATGGTGCCGAAATGATGCGCGAGCTCGTCGACGGTGATGCCCTCGCCGAGCAGCGTCACCATGTGGCCGCGCCGCGCCGCGTTCGGCGGCAGATCGGTGATGTCGATCGCGATCAGGTCCATGGAGACGCGGCCCGCGACCGGACAACGCTTTCCGGCGACGATGATTTCGGCGCCGCGGGTGCCGTCACTGGAGCTTGCGGCGCGGAAATAGCCGTCGGCATAACCGACCGCGATGATCGCCAGTTTCGTCGGCCGCCGTGCGGTCCAGGTGCCGCCATAGCCGACGCTCTCGCCGCGCTCGACGTTGCGGATCTGCACGATGCGGGCCTTGAGGTCAACCACCGGCTGCATCGGATTGTCGGCCTCCGGCGTCGGATTGACGCCGTAGAGCGCGGCGCCCGGCCGCACCAGGTCGAACTGGAAGGGTGCGCCGAGGAAGACGCCAGAGGAATTGGCGAGCGCCGCCGGCACGCCGGAGAATTCACTGGCGATGCCGCGGAAGGCCGCGAGTTGTTTTGCATTGACGGGGCTGTTGAGCTGCTCGGCCGAGACCAGATGGCTCATCACCAGCGTGATGCCGTGGTCGCCGGCGTTGATGCGGGGGATGATGGCCTGCGCTTCCGCAAGCGTCAGCCCGAGCCGGTTCATGCCGGTGTCGATGTGAACGGCCGCCCCTCCGGTCCAGCCGGAGCGGCGGCAGAACACGTCCCATTCGGCAAGCTCGTTGAGATCGCCGATCACCGGGCGGCAGTTGATCTGGGCGTAGTGCTCGCCGGTGTTCTGGAAATAGCCGCCGAGTACGTAGATCGTAGGCTCCGGTACCGCCGCGCGCACCTTGCGCGCTTCCTCGATGGTGGCGACGAAGAAGGTCTTGCAGCCGGCCTTGTTCAGGGCACGCGCGACCTGCTCGGCGCCGCAGCCATAGGCGTCGGCCTTGATCACCGCCGAGCATTCGGCCGGCACCGCCGTCTTCTCGAGCTTGCGCCAGTTGGCGATGATGGCGTCGAGATCGACGGTGAGCACGCCGCCGAAGGCAGCAAGCGCAGCAGCCTGATTGGCCTCCGCGGAGAGAAGGCCGGATTGCGGAATCATTTTCGGGTCGGACGCCATTGTCATGGCGCCGTTTTACGCAAGAGGCCGGTCAGGTTCAACCCAGGGAACTCAGTAGTCGCCGCCGCCGCGGTCCGGCACTTGACTGTCCGGCGCGAGGTCGCCGAATCGTGTGACCGACGCTTCGAAGGCCAGATCGACGGTGCCGGTCGGGCCGTGGCGCTGCTTGCCGATGATGACTTCGGCCTTCCCATGCGCAAGATCCATGTCCAGGCGCCATTTTTCGTGCTCGGGTGTGCCGGGGCGCGGCTCCTTGTTTCCGAGGTAATATTCCTCGCGGTAGACGAACAGCACGACGTCGGCGTCCTGCTCGATCGAGCCGGATTCGCGCAAGTCCGAGAGCTGCGGCCGCTTGTCGTCGCGCGACTCGACCTGGCGCGAGAGCTGCGAGAGCGCAATCACGGGCACGCTGAGCTCCTTGGCCAGGGCCTTCAGACTGGTCGTGATCTCGGTGATTTCCTGAACGCGGTTTTCGCTGCGCTTGCCCGAACCCGACAAGAGCTGGATGTAGTCGATGACGATGAGGTCGAGGCCCTTCTGCCGTTTCAGCCGGCGGGCGCGCGCCATCAGCTGCGCAATCGAGAGACCGCCGGTCTCGTCGACATAGAAGGGCAGCGATTGCAGCTCGATCGAAACCTCGCGGATCTTCTCGAAATCGGCCTCAGAGATGCCGCCGCGGCGGATCGACGAGGAGGGGATACCGGTGCGCTCGGCCACGATACGCGTGGCGAGCTGGTCGGCCGACATTTCGCAGGAGAAGAAGCCGATGACGCCGCCATGGGCGGCCTTCATGGTGCCGTCGGCCTGGACTTCTGGAACGTAGGCCTGGGCGACGTTGTAGGCGATGTTGGTTGCTAGCGACGTCTTGCCCATGCCGGGGCGGCCGGCGACGATGATGAGGTCGGAGTGCTGCAACCCGCCCATCTTGGTGTCGAGGTCGCGCAGGCCGGTCGAGATGCCCGACAGCTTTCCGTCGCGCTGGAACGCTTTCGCGGCGAGATCGACCGCGAGCGTCAGCGCCTGCGAAAATTTCTGGAAGCCGCCGTCGTAGCGGCCGGATTCGGCGAGTTCGTAGAGGCGGCGCTCGGCGTCCTCGATCTGCGCCCGCGGCGCGAAGTCGACCGGGGCGTCATAGGCGACATTGACCATGTCCTCGCCGATGCCGATCAGGTCGCGCCGCAATGCCAGATCGTAGATGGTGCGGCCATAATCCTGCGCATTGATGATGGTGGTCGCTTCGGCGGCGAGGCGCGCCAGGTATTGCCCGATGGTCATGCCGCCGACATCGGTGTCGGCGGGCAGGAAGGTCTTCAGCGTGACGGGCGTCGCGATCTTGCCCATCCGGATCAGGCTGCTGGCGGTCTCGAAGATGGTCTGGTGCAGCGGCTCGAAGTAATGCTTCGGCTCCAGGAAGTCGGAGACACGGTAAAACGCGTCGTTGTTGACCAGGATCGCGCCCAGAAGGCTCTGTTCCGCTTCGATATTGTGCGGTGCGCTTCGATAGGCGGGGGTTCCGGATTCCGGCGCGAGTTTGAGAACGTTCGAATCAGTGAGGGCCATGGTCGAGCGATAGCAATTTTCTGGGGCGGATGCGGGGCCGGGATAAAGCGCCGCCTCAGCCCAAAGCGGAAGCAAAAGCTGGCCGCTATCAACCGATCATTAAAATGGTGGATGATTGGCCGCCGCAGCACGCGCCGCGCTTGACGGATTTTCGTGGAACCAGGGCGCGGCCTGGAAGCAGCCGCTACCGCGCCACGGAAAACGCCGGATGAAGTGAACCTAATGGGTTGGCGGGCAGACGTATCGAGACGCGCGCGAAATGACGCACGCTGGCGCTTTCGGCTCGGTTCAGACCAGCAGGAGGTAGACCAGTGCAACCAGGGCCGCCCCGACGCCGGTGACGATCAGGGCGTAATCGGTGCGGAGGTCGTCCTGCACGTCGAATGAGGTTTGGGTCTCTTTGCTCATGGCGACGGTCTAAGCCGGGGCCGACGAGACTTATGTGAAGCAGATCACATCTCCCCGGTTTCTTTCGGGGGTAGAGCCGGAACAGGCAAGTGGGCGGGGGATTGTCCCCGCGAACCGCCAACAGGCAGATGAGGCAAGC
Organism: Bradyrhizobium nivariense; assembly: GCF_029846695.2. Classification (NCBI taxonomy): domain Bacteria; kingdom Pseudomonadati; phylum Pseudomonadota; class Alphaproteobacteria; order Hyphomicrobiales; family Nitrobacteraceae; genus Bradyrhizobium; species Bradyrhizobium nivariense. The sequence continues at coordinate 24,391 of NZ_JARWCR020000085.1, forward strand.
GATGCGGCCGGAACGGCAGCCCCAGATTTGGCGGAGCGAGGCAGGCAGCCGGCTTTGGCTGTCAGGGCTGATCGCGGCCATGGAGCACGCGACGCGGCCTGATGTGCGCTGCCAGCCGGTCGCACCCGAAATCCTGACGGCACTGCGGGCGCAATTGGCCTTAACGGCCTCATTCCGGTCCGCTCCGATTTCGACCCTGCGTCACTAGGACTTATTCACCAGCCAGCTTCAGCCTGGGATTGGCGCCGGTTTCGACAGCCCGCAGCCGGGCTTCTTCGTGCGCGATGTAGTTGCGCGTCATCGGCACCACGCCCTGACGCCGGGTGAGCTGGATCTGGAAATTCATCATGTCCTGCTTGCGGAACGTCATCTCGCAGGCTGCCAGATAAAATTCCCACATCAGCGCGAAGCGCTCGTCATAGAGCTGCACGGCTTCTTCGCGCCGCGCCATGAAGCGCTCGCGCCATGCCTTCAGCGTTTCGGCGTAATGCAGGCGCAGAATCTCGATGTCGCAGACCAGCAGGCCCGCTCGCTCGATCGCCGGCAGCACCTCCGAGAGAGCGGGGATGTAGCCGCCGGGAAAGATGTATTTGGCGATCCAGGGATTGGTGGAGTCCGGGCCCTGCGAACGGCCGATCGAGTGCAGCAGCATGACGCCGTCCTTGGCCAGCAGCTTGGCGCAGCGCTGGAAGTAGGTGTCGTAGAAGCGGGCGCCGACATGCTCCAACATGCCGACCGAGACGATGCGGTCGAACGGACCGGCGACGTCGCGATAGTCCTGAAGCAGGAATTTGGCCGATCCGGTCAGGCCCTTTTCGGCTGCGCGCGCATTGGCGATCTGCAACTGCTCGGTCGACAACGTGACGCCGGTGACGTCAGCGCCTGCGATCTCGGCGAGATAGAGCCCAAGCCCGCCCCAGCCCGAGCCGATGTCGAGCACGCGCTGGCCGCCCTTGAGGAGCAGCTTTGCGGCGATGTGTCGTTTCTTGGCGAGCTGCGCATCGTCGAGCGTGCTCGCCGGCGTCTCGAAATAGGCGCAGCTATATTGCTTGTCGGCGTCGAGGAAGAGCGAATAGAGCCTCGCATCGAGATCGTAATGGTGTGCGACGTTGCTGCGGGAGCGCGGGCGCGGATTGAATTGCTTCAGGTGCCGCGTCAGGTATCGCAGGTGCCACCAGGGTTTTGCCCACTGCGGCAATAGGTCGGGTTGATCGAGCAGGATCGCGAGGGCATCAGCTATGGTGCCGTGCTCGACGACGAACTCGCCGTCCATATAAGCCTCGCCAAGCCCGAGCTCGGGATTGATGAGGATCTTCCGCTCTGCGTCCGCGGTGACGAAGCGCACCGTGACCGGGCGGCCTGAGCCGTCGCCGACGGTGAACTTCGATCCGCTGGCGCCGGTCACCGTCATCGACCCGCGGCGGATGAATTGAGTCAGGAATCTACGCAACAAGCGGTCCATCAACACCTTCCTCCTGGGGCGAACCCGAAAGATGCGATTCACCCGGCCTTCACATTCGACGCACGGGCGCCGCAGCGGTTCCTATGCGTTTGCATCCAAATGTAGGCAGGACGTTCCGGCCCTCCATGGCGCTGTGTGCACGGCCGATATTCGAAAAGCGCTTAATCACATCCTTGCGCGTGGAGCCTGCTTCCATTCGCGGCTCAATCGGATAAAAGGTGACCCGCCGCCGCGCCGCCTGCCGGCTGCACCTCTCGGAATTCAATGGAGATAATGGGAATGTCGAGCCGAGCGCTCAGCCTCGCGACGGTATTGCTTCTGATCGGCTTCGGCGCGACCGATACCGTTCTTGCGCAGGCAACGAACCTCGAGGCCGGCAAGGCCCCATCCCAGCTTTTCGCGCAGACCTGCAATGCATGTCATAAGAGCCCGCGCGGCCTGTTGAAGACAGTGGCGCCAGGCTCGCTGCCGGGCTTCCTGCGTCAGCATTACACGACCAGCCCCGACATGGCCGGCGTGCTCGCCTCCTACCTCGTCTCCAACGGCGCCACCGACACCCGCTACCAGGCCAAGGACGGCAAGGACAAGAAGGACGGCGCCAAGGACAAGGACAAGGACAAGGAAGCCAATACCAATCCCGCGCAGTCCCCTGAACATCAGGGCCGCCGGCAACGTTCCCAGGAGTCCGCCAAGCCGGAAGGCGAGGGTGCCGCTCCCACGGCCGAGGGCACGCGTCAGAAGCGTGCTGCGCGGCCGGCCGAAGAAGGAGCGAAGGAAGGCGCTAAGCCCGAGGGCCAGGCCGCCCCCGAAGGGCGCAAGGCCAAGCGTCTCGGCAAGCGCGGCAAGCCTGAGAGTGAAGAGGGGCCGAAGGTCGACGCCGCGGCGCCGGCGGCAGACGACAAGAAGAGTGAGCCGAAGATTGAGTCCAAGCCCGAGACCGCGAAGGTGGACTCCGGCGAGCCCAAATCCGAAGGCAGCAAACCTGAAGGCAGCAAGCCGTCTGAGAAGCCCGCCGAGGCCAAGCCGGAGAGCGCCAAGATTGAGCCGCGTGGCAGCGATACTCCGGCGCTGCGGCCCGATCCGGTGCCGCAGGTGACGCCGGCTGCACCGGCCGCCGCGAAGCCCGCCGAACCAGCTGCGCCCAAGCCGGCGGAAGAGACAGCCCCCAAGCCTGCCGCGAGCTCCGAACCGGTAGCGAAGCCGCAGGAGCCGGCGCCGCCCGCGACCGCTGCGGCTCCACCCGCGGTGCCGGCAGAATCGTCCGGCCCGCCGGCACCGCCCATTTCGCGGTAAGAGACCCACATTTTTCCGATCGACTTGCCAAGGCCGCGCTTAGCGCGGCCTTGGCGTCGTCTTGACCATGACTAGAGTGTCACTCTAGAGTTCATCTCTAGGAGGCGTCCATGGCGGCGAGCGTGCGCGACGATTTGTTGGCGGCGGGGCTTTTCGTCTTCGACCGCGTTGGCTTCGAAGCCGCCACAGTGGTCGCAATCCGCGCCCGGGCGCGCGCCTCCAATGGCAGCTTCTTCCACGTCTTCGGCTCGAAGAAGGAGTTGGCCGGTGCGCTGTTCCTGGAGGTGCTCAGGCACTATCACGCCGCGATGCTGGCCGCGCTCGACCCTGTCCCCAATGCCGGGCAGGGGATCGATCGCCTGATCCGGGCGCATCTCGATTGGGTCGTCACCAGCCGCCGCGAGGCGCGCTATCTCTTCGAGATCTCGCGCAGCGAATGGGGCGAAGACGTGCGCGACGCCCAGCGCGCGCAGAATGCGCGCCTTGCCGAAGGCATCGAACGCTGGCGCACACCGCTGGTCACGCGCGGAGAGCTCTTGCCGATGACGCTGGTGATGTTCGTCAGCCAGCTCATCGGGCCGGCGCAGATTTTTTGCCGCGCGTTCCTGTCGGGACGCGACCGCGCCGATCCGCGCGCCGAGGCCGATACGCTGGTCGCCTGCGCCGTTCGGGCGTTGCGGCCGCCCGAACCCATCAACGAGCAATAAGGAGAGGCATCATGCGAGCTGAAGCAGATCCCGAATTCGGACCGATCGCCGAGCGCATCCACGCCAATGTCGGCCGGCAGGGTTTTATGAATCTGGTCGGCGCCGAGCTGTCCGAATTGTCGCGCGGCACCTGCACGATCGCGGTGGAACGCCGGCCGGAGCTGCTGCAGCAGCACGGCTTCTTCCATGGCGGCGTCACCGCCTTCCTGGTCGACAACGCCACGACGATCGCAGCCGCGACCTCGCGCGGCCAGCCGGCGCTGACGGCGGAATACAAGCTCAATCTGTCGTCGCCCGCGATCGGCGAGAAGCTGATCTGCCGGGCGAGGGTGATCAAGCCGGGGCGTCAGGTCTCCGTGGTCGCCGCCGACGTGTTCTGTGTCAGCGACGGCGTCGAGAAGCATACGGCAACGGCGCTCGCGTCGATCTCGATGCTGAGCGAGGACGTCGCCGCCAAAACGAAAAGCCCGGCCGCCTGAGGCGACCGGGCTTCGAAAGCCTGCGCGAACGCGAGGCTTACTTCTCGGTCTCTTCCGCAGCCGGCGCCGGCTCGGCTTCGTCCTGCTGGGCTTCCGGATCGAAGAACTCGCCGGCGGCTGCGATCGCTTCGGCCGCAGCATCCCGGTCTTCGTTCCGGCTCAAGATGTCCTCGCCGCGGTTGATGCGCTCGGCCTCGTCCTGGCTGCGCGCCACGGTGACACTGATCTCGACCTCGACCTCGGGGTGGATGGCGACCGTGATGGTGTGCTTGCCGATGGTCTTGATCGGCGCGTCGAGCTGCACCTGCGGGCGGGACAGCGAAACGCCGTCGGCTTCGAACGCCACGACGATGTCGCGCACGTTGACCGAGCCGAACAGTTGGCCGGCTTCCGAAGCCTGACGGATCACGATGATGTTCTTGCCCTGGATCTTCTCGGCGACCTTGGACGCCTCGCCCTTGGACTCAAGATTGCGAGCCTCGAGGTCGGCCTTCATGCCGTCGTACTTGGCACGGTTGTCTGCGGTGGCGCGCAGCGCCTTGCCGCGCTTGAGCAGGAAATTGCGGGCATAGCCGTCGCGAACCTTCACGACTTCGCCCATGTGACCGAGCTTGTTGACGCGTTCCAGCAAAATGACTTCCATATTCGTTCTCCTTTGATGTGTTGAGTGAGTTGGAATTTCGAACTTGAAGTTAAGGGGTCGGCAGCGGCGGCGGCTGGCGCGTACGCAGGAAGCGTTCGCGGAAGCCGAACACGGCATCCGCGAGGCCGAGGATCACCATTGCGATGACGGGCCATCCGAACACGACCACGACGGCGTAGGTCGAGCCGAGCCAGAAGGTGCGGCTCTTCAGCGCCAGCGTCAGCGTATGCAGCACGGCAAAGCCGGTCAGCGCGTATCCCATCATCAGCGCCGCCGTGGCGATCTGCGCGACGATCGCAAGCAGTCCGCCGGTGAAGCAGAAGGCGAGCGCGATGCAGAGCGCCACGAGCGTCATCGGCGGCAGCTCCGCCGTCATCATGTCCGGCCAGGGGCGCCGCAGCCGGCCCGACGTCGCCGTCACCTTGGCGCTGAGCCAGAGGTTGAGGGTGAGCGTCATCATCGCGACGATGGTGGCGGCGGCCGGCGCGATCCGCACCAGCGCGTCGATGAATTGGTCCATCTCGCCGGAGGTCTGCGGGTCGGCGGCGCGGAGCAGGCGCATCAGGCCCCGGCGCAGCGTGCCGGTGATGGTCTCGGCGTCGGTGCCGAGCGTGAGCAGGGCGGCGATCGTGGTCAGCGTGGCGAAGCCCACGATCCACAGCAGGATGCGGCCGACCGGATACCACTCGAGCTCGGGCTCGGCCGGCGGCTCGGCGGCGGCCTCCGGCGCGACGGGTCCACCCCCCCGGCTGAGCAGGACGAGATGGCCGAGCCACCAGGCCGGCAATGCGACGGTGACGGCGAAGGCGATGCAATAGGGCAGGCCGAACAGGGCGCCGAGGCCAACCGCGGCGGCGATGCCGCCGAAGCTCGCGCAAAGCGGTCCCCAGCCGATCGAGGCGACCATCAGCGGCAGCGGAGCGAGATAGAACAGGACGAGCGAGATCAGCGCGCCCGAAACGATCGAGGCGAACATCAGGGCCGACGCAGCGCCGGCGATCAGGGCTATCAGTCCAAAGGCCATCATCAGCTGTCCCGCTCCCTTCGAGCGGTTAGAGGCATCTCGCCCCAACCATCGGCGACCGGACGACCCGGAAGCCTTATGAGAAACTAGGCAGTACGGCCGGCGGCGATATCACCGCCGGCCGAGTTCGTCTTAGCGAATGACGTAGGGCAGCAGGCCCAGGAACCGCGCGCGCTTGATGGCGCGGGCGAGCTCACGCTGCTTCTTCGCGGACACCGCGGTGATGCGGCTCGGCACGATCTTGCCGCGCTCGGAGACGTAACGCATCAGCAGCTTGGAGTCCTTGTAGTCGATCTTCGGAGCGTTCGCGCCCGTGAACGGGCAGCTCTTGCGACGACGGAAAAACGGACGGCGTGCACCAGCTTCAGCCATTGATCTTACTCCGCATCCGTCGTGGTCGTCGGGGTTTCAGCTTCTTCGCGCGGACGGCGCGGGCCGCGGTCACCGCGGAAGCCGCCACCGTCGCGATCGCCACCACGGAAACCACCCTCGCGGTCGCCACGGAAGCCACCGCCTTCGCGATCGCCACGGAAGCCGCCGCCACGGTCGTCACGCTCGCGGTCACGGTCGGCCTTGCGCATCATCGCGGACGGACCTTCCTCGAGCTCCTCGACGCGGACGCTGAGATAGCGGATCACGTCTTCGCTGATGCGCTCCTGGCGCTCGATCTCGGCGATCGCCGCAGACGGCGCGTCGATGTTGAGCAGCACGAAGTGCGCCTTGCGATTCTTGTTCATGCGGTAGGTGAGGGAGCGAACGCCCCAATTCTCGGTCTTGGTGATCTTGCCGCCGAGACCCTCGACGATGCCGGTCATCTGCGCAGTCAGCTCTTCGACCTGCTGCGTGCTCGCGTCTTGGCGCGCGAGAAAAACATGCTCATAGAGAGCCATGGAAGTCCTTTCCTCATGTTGGCGCATCGCCCGGCGTCAAGCCCTTAAGAGGCCTTCGGAAAGGACTCTGGGATTAAGCTCAGAAGGCGGAAGCACGGGACGACGGGCCGACTGGCCCTGCCACACCAAAATCACGAATGATTCGCTGAGACCGTCCGTTCAGCTCCCGGCCGGGGTCTGCGGATGCGCGCCTTATACGGATTTTGGCTGACTTGGCAAGGTTGCGGGCGGCGTTTTCGGCGCGGACGGCCCCGATGCGGGCGGCCGGATCCACCGCCGAATACCATACCGGCTTGATTTATTTGTTTGTATGTCATACAAATAAATCAGCGGAGCGAACCCAATGGCAGAAAAGTCGGCCCAGGAGCCGCTTGAGGCGGCTGGTGACCCCAAGCACGCCGCCCGTGCCACGCGGTCGGCCGGCCGCAAAATGCGCTCACTGCTGCTGGATGCCGCGAGCCCGCTGTTTCGGGAGCGGGGGCTGTCGGGCACGGCGATCACCGACATCGCGGCCGCCGCGGACGCATTCCCGAGCCAGATTACCTATTACTTCCGCACCAAGGAGGCGCTGTTCGTCGAATGCGCCTGCCGCGAGCTCCTGTATCTGGCGCGGGCGACGGAGCAGGCGGCGCTGAAGGCGCGCACGCCACGGGAATACACCCATGCGCTGGCCGAGACCGTGACGGCGAACGATTCGGTGGCCTTCTTCGCCGAGGCGCTGACGCTGACGCGGCGGCGCCAGGATCTCGCGCCGCTGGTCGAGCGCACCATCGAGCGTCTGCATAGTGAAGGCGCGCGGGCCTATGCAAGTCAGGTTGAGCGGCACGGCTGGCGCTCCCTGCGTGCGCCCGACGAAAGCTCGCGGCGGTTCTGGGCCGTCGCCATCGGCGTCATCCTCGAGGGCTACGCCATGGGCCGTTCGCCCGAGGCACTCTGCGCGGAGATGCTGCGCGTTCTCGGCGAGCAGGCGAAATCCACTGATGACACGGCGCGTTTGCGTCTCGTCGACGAGCGCGACGCATCAAGTCATTCGAATGAGGAGGGTTAGGCCATGACCGCGCTTCGCATGCGTGCCCGCGATTTCCTGACCGACGATCAACTCGCCGACCTGCGCCAACGCGTGACGTGGAAAGGCGTCGCGCTGATCGCTCATGCCTGGGCGCTCATCATCGTCGCAATCGCCTTGGTCGCGTGGTGGCCCAATCCGATCACCTATATCTTCGCCGTCGCCATCATCGGCTCGCGCCAGCTCGGGCTCGCGATCCTCATGCATGACGGCGCGCATGGCTGCCTGTCCGCCGACGAGAAAGCCAATCTGACCCTGAGCCAGTGGTTCTGCGCCTATCCACTCTTCGCGGAGACGCGCAGCTATCGGCGCTATCACCTTCAGCATCATGCGCGCACCCAGCAGGAGGATGATCCTGATCTCGTGCTGTCGGCGCCGTTTCCGATCACGAAGCTGAGCTACCGCCGCAAGTTCATCCGCGACATCACCGGGCAGACCGGCTACCAGCAGCGCAAGGCGCAACTGCTCAACGCGCTCGGGCCGAAGGACTGGCCGTTCCGGCAGCGCGCGGCGCATTTCCGGGAGAAGCTCGGCCCGCAATGCCTCGTCAATGGCGTGATGCTCGCGGCACTCGCATTGGCCGGCGTGTGGTGGGCCTATCCGCTGCTATGGCTGGTGCCGCTGTTGACCTGGATGATGGTCATCACCCGCATCCGCAACATCGCCGAGCACGCTGTCGTCCCTGACAGCAGCGATCCCTTGCGCAATACCCGCACCACCTACGCCAATTTTCTCGAGCGCCTGTTCATCGCGCCGTACTACGTGAACTATCACCTCGAACATCATCTCTTGTTTTACGTGCCCTGCTACAATCTGCCGAAGGTTCACCGCCTGCTGAGCGAGAGCCGGCACGCGGGCCGCATGGAGGTGCAACCGAGTTACGCCGCGGTGCTGCGGCTTGCGACCGCGAAGCCGAACCACGACGACCGGCCAGGGCAATTGGCAAGCAGCGCCCGCCGTGCGCGCGCCGGTGCCGAGGTCGGTGCGGATCAAAAGGCCGGCGGTTTCTAGCAGGCCAGGGCGGGAGCTTTCGGCGCCGGCAAGAAAGGTATCGCTTCGGGGACAAGCGAGACCGGCTCGACAGTGGCACCGTGGATAACAAAAGCGCCTTTGCCGCGGCGCTTGGCTTCGTACATTGCACGATCGGCGGCGCTCAGCAGATCGTCGGCGGTCACGCCGTCGCGCGGCGCCGACGCGAGGCCAATGCTGGCTCCGACGCGGGCCGCCGGGGCAAACTCGAATGGCTCGGCCACACGCGCGATGATCCGTTGGGCCACTGCGGCAGCCTCGTCGTCCGTGATATCAGGCAGCAGGATCACAAACTCGTCGCCGCCGATGCGGCACACCACATCGGCGCCGCGCACGCTGGCGCAGAGGCGCTTCGCCACAGCGACGAGAACGGCGTCGCCCGCTGCGTGTCCAAACCTGTCATTGACGCCCTTGAAGCCGTCGAGATCGACGCAGAACACGGTGAGCTTCGAGGTCGCCGACGCCGCGTCCGGCCATGGGCCGTCGAGCATCTCGGCAAAAAATTTCTGGTTGAGGGCGCGATTGGGCAGGCCGGTGAGCAGGTCGTGATGCGCCATCAGGCGGTTGTTGCGCTCCGAGAGGTGGAGGTCGAGCAGGATCTTGTGGTTCTCCAGCAGCAGGAAGATCATCCCCGCCGTGTAGACCGGCGTTTGCAGCCCGATGATGAACAGGAACGGGACCGGCGACAGCATCGTCGCTAGCGCGAAGGGCAGCGTCAGGATGCAGATCAGGAGGATGCCGTAGCGCGGCGTCCCGGCGTTGCGCGAGGCGATGCCGCCGACGAGATTCGCCAGCCCGATGCCGGCCATCAAAACCAGCGGCATGATGCCGGACGCGACGCATTGATAGCAGCCGGCGGAAATCAGGATGACCGATGATAGCCCGGCCCAGATTGGCGCGACGTTCACCGGCGCCCGCCGATCCCGCTTCGCCTCTGCGAGGGCTTTCATCATCAGCGAGATGCGCGTGCTGCCGAGGATGATCTCCGCCAGCACCCAGGCATAGGCCCATCTGCGCTAGGTTAGTCGTGCGCGGAGATTGTCGTGTTGTTTTTGGCGCCGTCGCGGTGGTTCGCAGAGGTGGCGGCGGGTTCGGCTGAAGAGATTACGGACAGCCTGCCACAGAAGTGGTCCAC
>NZ_JARWCR020000086.1:0-33831 GCF_029846695.2 Bradyrhizobium nivariense
CAAACAAAGCGGCTGCATCTTCGCCCACTGGGCGTCCGTCAAAACGAATCGCTGCATCCAAAACTCCTTTCGGAGCTTGAATCACGGACGTTCCAATCTGTGAATCCTGAATCTCAACAGACCCTAGCGCACCACTGTTAATTTGCGCGATCGAGACGATTCAGGCCTGCTCTCTGCAACGAGCCTAGTAGCTGTGGGGGATCACAATGACTGTCACGCGTGCGGTTGGCGCTGCTGCCTTGTTTCTGATGACGCTGAGCTCTGAAGCCGATGCTGCGCGCCAGCACAGACCGGGAGAGCGGATTTCTTGCTCAGAGGTCAAATACTACGTTGCCAAGTATTCGGCGGCGCTGGCTGAGATGTATGCCCGTAACCACGGGGCCACCGGCGCCCAGATCGAGCGGGCGCGGCGTTGCTTGGCCTCGAATGAGGCTGCCGAGACAGGGCAACGCCGGTCCTATAGCGAATGAGCATGACGCAGCCTTCGTGATAAAGCGCGTAGGCCGGGGACATCCTGCACGGTCAGGGCTGTACGCCCACCCGCGGTCGCAGCTGACGATCGAAATTAGCTTGATTGCCTTGCACAGGCAGATAGGCGTTCCGACTGGTGGCGAGGCGAGCGCGCGATTGCACACTCCCACGCGAGGCCGCTCCGCAGCCATGTCCTCCTTCACCGCTCATCGCATGCTCGTTCCCAATCATCGATGTCGGGGCACATCCTTTTATCGCTCCGATTCGGTGCCAAGGGCTGTCGCAGCAATGGCACGCTCGACCTCGGAAGCCAATACGCTCAAATGATCGGCGAGCCTCGCGAACAACTCTCGCTTTTGCAGGTCGGTGGCCAGATCGCTGATCGATTTGCAGTCGGCTGCATCGTTGCGGAGGTTCTCCAGCTGCTCCTGCATGTCTCTCATCGTCTGTGTACCCCAGAAGCACCCTCTGTTTCATTCAGTTGAATTGATGGAGGCGTACTTGAGCTCCCGTCGATCCATCTCCGAACGGAGCGATTCAGCATAGGTGCGCAGATTGTCACCAACAACGCGGGAGCGTCCGCCATTCGCGCGATCAGCCAACACTTGTCGCCGCACACTTTCCCAAAGAGACAATAAGGTCTGATCTTTCGAGTTTGAAAAGTTCATCCACAGGCCCCCAGTACTTGGCGCGCCGATAGTACCGCGTACCTCATGAGCGGGATTGTTCGGTTGCGGACATTGCCGTGGAGAAGCCAGGCGCCCGTTGCACATTAGCCACATCGTCCATGGCCGGGATAACGGTTGATCGGGCCGAAAAGCGCGATGGTTTGCGGCATCGCCCGTTTCATTTACTGCGTCGGCAGAACCAACGCGCGAGATAGGGCTGCATTCAGAGAGAAGATCCCTTCGATTTCGAGACGCATGGTATCGTGGCATTCGCACGCCAGCGCTGCGAGCCGCGATGGATCGATCTCGATTTCGCCTCGCCGTTCAGATCTGATCGCGCCGGAAGCGCGCAGGTTGCGCATCAGGAGCGTCACCGTCGTTCGTCGCACACCCAGTATTTGCGAAAGCGCCTCTTGGGTGAGTGGGAGGACGTCGTGGTCGACGCGGTCACGAAGATGGAGCAGCCAGCGTGCCATGCGGGCTTGGACCGGATGCAGCGCATTGCAGGCCCCGCCGATTTGCAGCTGTATCAGCATCGCCTTGAAGTGAATCTGGACTGCGTGGCGGATCGCGGGGCTCCGGCTAAAAGCGGTGTGGAATCGCGATGCGGGGATCCGCGAGGCGATGCCCGCGGCACGAACGATGGCGGTAACGGCCGCAGGGGACGGCCCCAGCACGGAAAGAGTGCCCACTGCTCCCTCGCGCCCTATTGCGGCGCTGGCGACCGTCTGCCCGTTGGCCATGTCGATCATCACAGAAATGGCGCCACTGTGAGGAAAGAGGACGTGCTCGGTCCGGTCACCCGCCTGCGAGACGACCGCATCCCGATCGAGCGCAACCATCTCTAGCTCGGGTGCCAGCAGATCGAGGTCCGCCGCCGCCAGGGCCGCCAGAAGTCGGTTACCAGTTCCGCTGGGAAGCGTCACTGCGGCCTGCCGCGAACCATCCGCCGCATCGCATTTCGAGCGTCATAGGGCGGCAAACTCGAACTTTGTTTGAATCCGCCTACGCCTCGCGCTCCGAAATCCAATTCAGCTGCGGAAGCTCTCAATCTCAAAAATAAAACTCCAACCACACGCAACCGCGAGGCTAATTTTTGTCTCTCAGGATGATTGAAGAGTTAGATCCCAGTGCCACGCTGCACAATTGCAAAATGCGCATGGGTAATACCATAGGGAGTTCCAGTTTCCGGGACGCGGTAAACGCCGCGGCGATCTCGGAAGGGTGGGCACGAACCAGGCCTCGCCGGCACCGCGCGCGATGGTGGATGCCTTTCGCACTGCTGCAAGCACTTGCTCACTGGCGCGGATCTCGTTTCCGGGCCGGAATGAATCCACCGCATTGCCGGATTTGAGCCGCATTGTGACCCAGGTCGCAGCCAAGGGTCATGCCGGGTGGGCGCAACACCGGGGTTTTTCATGTCCGGTCATTTGCGATTTTGCTTCGGCGCTTTTGTTCTTCTCGCAGGACTTTCAACGGCGCCCGCGTCTTCGAATCCGTTTGCAGACTTCTTCAATGTCGCGCCCCAGACGGCCACTGCGACCGCTTCCGTAGAAAGGGAGTGCCTGCGGCGACCCGGCAAGTTGACGGCGGACGGTCAGCACTGGGTCTATCGTCTGGACGGCCAACGCAGGTGCTGGTTTCTGGCGGCCGAGGGGATCGCGACGGTGAAGAAGCCGGCTCATCATCACGCCGCAAAGGATCGTGTCGCCGCTCCCGCTGAGAACGAGTCCGCGTGGCGCAAGGAGGCGCTCGTGGATGCGCGTGCGGAGCTGCTGCGCTCCGCACCGGCGACATCTCAACCGATGCTGCCCGCGTCCAAGCTAACGGTGGTTGATGCCGATCCCGTGGTTGCTATCGGGGCCGCGGCCCTCGTCCCATCGGCACCCGTCGCCGCCCGCGCGACCGATCAGCTCACCCCTAGCCACCCCACCCAGCGCCAGGTGGACGTGGAGACGCTTCTGGCAGCCGCGCCGGCCGCCAGCGACGCGGTTGCCGTCTCCGTGACTCCGGCCTCACCCGTCGCCTTTCCTATTGCCGAGGCGGGCGATGACGGGCGGGGCTGGAGAGCAAACTGGCTTGGCATGTTGCTGATGGCGCTGGGACTCGTTTCCGTCTTAAGCTCGAGCCGAACCGTTCGGGAGGCGATGCTGTTGCGCGATTGATGAGGTGTGGAACTAGGAATGCTTCCGTAAGAAGACGTCTCAGTATCTCGCCAGCGATCTCGCGAGGATCGGAGGCAGGATGGGTAACTCACTAGCGACAATTGAGAAGGAGGTTGAGCGCGAGAGGGTAGCGGCCCTGGAGCAGGCGAACTCGACGAGCGAACCCGAATCTCGTTTGTAACTCAGAGGAGGCCCCCGGAATTGCTGTTGCGCCAAACGCGGTCTGAGATGCGGCATCCACTTCGAGGTCAAGATCGAAAATGGGAGATGATCATGCGCAGCACAGCACTGGTGGTTGCATTCGTGATCTCGTTGACCGCGCCGGCTTCGGCTCAGAAGGCCGAGATTGAAGCGATCAACGCGAGATGGATTGAATTGTTCAACAAGGGCGACTTCTCTGGGATTGCCTCACTCTACAGCACCGATGCGATCGCCCTCCCGCCCGGTTCTGCGATGGTACACGGCCGTGCGGCCATCGAGGCAATGTGGAAAGGCATGGCCGACCAGGTTGGCGATCCAAGGCTCACAACCGCCGACGTCAGGCCGCTTGGCCCTTCCGCGGCACGCGAAATCGGGACCTTCACTCTGAAGACCAAGGGACCAACACCGCAGGAGGTGACCGGGAAATATGTCGTCGTTTGGGAAAAGGTCGGAAACGACTGGAAGCTCACCACCGACATATGGAACGACGGCAAATAAGCTTCTCCGGTCATTAGGTCTCTTCGCGCGAAGAGCTACCCTCCTGGTGAGGACGAAGCGCGGCGGTCTAAGCATCGCGTCCTTCGCCAAGGGTGCGGGCTGCGCCAGTATCAGGCGCGGAGGAAGCAGGGCAGGAAGCAGCTACGTCAGGGCACTAGCGTACAGACCATGGCCATGCCGATGACGGTTGCGGTTTTTTGACTTGCGGCCGCGCCGGGGTTGGCGCCGGCTTCTGCGTTTGAGCGACATTGGTCGGACGCCGCGGACGCGGCACTGGTATTTCGGGCGTCACCTTTGGCTCTTCGGGGTTCACCTGTGATTCTTCAGGCATCACCTTTAGCTCTTCAGGCATCACCTTTGGCTCCGAAGCCTTGGCGATGACGCGGGCCAGTTGTTCCTGATTTGCGTTGAGCCGCTCGGTAACCGTTTCGCTTTCGCGCTCTACCCGTATTTGCGTCGCCCTGATCTGGTCGATGATATCGTTGTTGCGTACCATTTCTGCCCGGCTCGCCTTGAGCTGGCTTGCGACATTCTCATTGTCGCGGACCAATTGTCCTTGCCTCATCTCGAGCTGCGCGACCGCCTGCCTCAAGGCAGCGAGATCATGCGCTATCGGTTGGAGCTGCTGCGCAAAGTCGGACGCATTCGGCGAGGCCTGTGTCAGGGGTGCTGGGTCTGAGGGGGCCATCGCTTCCGTTTGAGCGGAGGACGACCACCACCAGGCAACAACACCGATGGATGCCGCCAACAGAGAACCGACGAAAGCCAGGTAGCGCCAATCCGCCAACTCATGAATCGTTGGCGGCGGAGGACCAAACGCCTCAATGCTGGTCGGCGGGTCCGAATGCGTGACCCTCGCTTCGCGCGCCAGGTTGGAAAGCTGTTCCTCCAAGCTCGCAAACGGCCCTTCCGTGAGTTTGTCGTCCAGCGTGGAATCCATTTGGGTGCTCCGTATCAAATGCAATGTCACCCAAGTGAGAGTGATCCGCGCAGCGCAGCCTACGAAGCTTCGCAGGGATGAGATGCAGCCTGCGCGTCACATCGTCTTTTCTTGTGAGCTCATCCCTGAACTGTCCCTGCGTTCTTAACCCAGCCGAAGAGGCGGAACTATGTTCACGGCCGGAGAACTACGGAAGGAACCCTTACTCTTCCACCTTGGAGGCGTCGAACGCCGCCGCGGCCTACGTGGTGGTCACGCATCATCGTGCAGAGTTTTGGCGCGTCGCTGTGCTTGAGATCCTCGATATTGAGCACGTGCTGGGCGCCGACGGTGACGTGGTCACCGGAGCGATGATCGAACGCAATCTTCGTGGCCAAGAGACGGAGCTTGGCGGCAGGATCGGCTCATTGCAATATTCCGACGCTGTTGTCCTCATCCGTCAAAGCAACCTTGAAAGGGATAGACATCAAGCGTGAACACGCGAGCATCAAATTCTGTGGTCCCCCTTTGCACCAGGGAGTACTGCTTCTTCCTGGGGGTGCGAATGGCACACTACCGAGCTTACCTTTTGGATCAGCACCGCCATGTTATAAGCGTGGCCAATCTGCAGTGCGCCGACGAGCAGGAAGCAAGAGAATGCGTTCAGCAGCTGGTTGACGTCAACGACATCGAGTTATGGCAACTTGATCGTCGTATCGCGGTGTTTGAAGCTGCCATAGCCCGAACCCCGAAGGCTGAGGGACAGACCTCCGCGGGCGACGGGCGCGATAGACATGACTGAGGAAGGAAAGCGAGAGAGCGGGCTTTCTGCAATCTTGCTGCGATCTTGGGCCGAGTTCGCGGCGGAAGGAATCCCATGGCTGAGGCTGAACTCGTCGCTGCGGCTGAGGTTCGGATGCGTCGACGGATTCGCCTTATGTGGGGGCAGCGTCGAGGGTTCATCATAGCGCGCTCACAGGGGCGCTTGGGACGCGTCGAAAGTCCGGTGAGCGAGGGTCACTTGTTCACGACGACAAGATACGTGACGTGAAGAGTTATCGGTGATTTTGACCCGTCCAAGACGATCCGGAGACTCTTCGGATGATAGCAGCAATCACTGTCCCGGTCTTGCCATTCAAGCGCGGCCCCGCTGCGGGCTTTACCTCTATGCGACAACGAACCCGAGTGGCAATGCAGCAGAACCGTGCTGCTCGTGACGACTTGTTCTCACTCGAGCGTTAGGCCGGAATAAACGGCCGGCCAAAAAAGGGCGGCTGTTGGTGTCGTCGCCAGCGCCGCCGCTAACTCACTGTGCGTCATGCCGTGATTAACCCCGGCTACGATCGCGGACCTCATTTCCACAGCTCCCCAGAAGGCGTCACGCCGGACTCCCGCTGAGTCGACAGATGGCCGGGCAGCTTGCGCGGTCAGGTGCGATCGATGGCGAGCGCCGGCTGGGAGATCGGGCTGAAGGCGAAGCCGGGGGCTAATCTGCGCTCCAACCCGCGCCCGGACGGCTTGGGCGCTTAGGAACGTGTTGGCTCTCCGGGAGTCCTAGTGGCAACCTCGTCTCTGCCTTGCGTGCGGGGCGCCCATGGAAAAAGCGATCGCCTTCGCGATCTCAGCTGGAATTGCCTGCTTCGGCGCTTGGATCCTTGTTGCCGCCCTCTACTCCAACACGCCCGTTGTCGTTTGCCTCGCGCTCCTCCCCGTAGCCATCGGGCTTATGAGCGCTTTCGGCGACTACTGACGGGCTGGGGACAACGCGCTTTAGGTCAGCGGCGCTGCGTTTTCCGAATCGGCGCGCCATGCACGCTGTCCCGCAATGCTCTGGTTGCGGGGGTAGGCGTGAGCCAGTTTTTAACTGAGCTGCTACTAGCGACGGCCCTGATGATGGCCCTGTGTTTCGGAGTGGCAGCGTGGCGCCTCTCGGACGGCAAGGACTCCGATATCAGCGGTCGAATGCACTACCCACGGGTATGGCAGGCCCCCATCACAACTTACTGAAGGGTCGCCTTGCGCGCGCCCTTCGCGATGTTGGCGCCGACCAAGGCCTCACTTGGAGGGTTGAGAACTGCTGGGAATGATCGGTGGACCGGCTTTCTGGCAAATATAGTCAGCGCTGATGTTCGTTCCATGAATCACAGCGCTCGAAGAGCAATTTGCGGCTGGCGCCGCGCAGTCCATCAGATTTCGTTTTGGTCCTGGTCACGGTCGCACCCGTCCAAGTCTTCCGTCGCTGCCCTCCATACCGTTCGAGTCCTGCGCCGCGCCGCCTCCTCCGTTCGACGGACGCGGGAAGTGCCGGCCGCGGCTACGGTAGATGCGTCGAGACGCAATGTTGGCGAATCGACACGATCGAATTGGGGAAATCGAAATGAAGCGGACGGTTCTGGATGGTGTTGCGCAACCGCATCGTGCGCGGCGCCGGTTTGGGCAAGGCCAGGTCTTGGCGCTGGCGCTGGCCTCCGCTTCTATCGCGGCAATCGGGCGCGCCGAGGCGGCGTGTACGCCGGCGGCGCCGGCCAACGGCGCCATCATCACCTGCACGGGCACGGTCACCAACCAGCAGGACAGCATTACCGGCTACGGCACCATTAACGACAGCGGCAACACCTACAATATCGCGACCGGCGCGACGGTGACGGGCGATTCTTTCGGGGTGAAGTTCAGCAACGATTCAACGTTGGGCCCGGCAACATTCAACAATGACGGCAGGATCGAAGGCACGGGGGCTGCTGGCATCACCGGAGACGCCGCCACCGTGTCCAACACCAGTGGCGGCGTCATTACGGGCAATAACGGCATCACCGTTGGCACGCTCAACCTCGACAATGCCGGCCAGGTCCTCGGACCGGGCGCCAACGGCGGCGCCATCAGCGGCATCACCATCAACGTGAACTCCAATTCCGGCGCCATCTCGGGCGTGTTGTTCGGCATCCGGGCCGGCACCGTGACGGTGAACAATGGCGGCTTGATCGAGGGAACGGCGGCGAATGGGGTCGGCATCGTTGGCAGGACCGTCAATGTGACGGCGAACACCGGCACCACTACAGGCGGGGCGGCCGGCATCCTGATCTCCGGCGGTGGCACAAGTACCATCAACAATAGCAACACTATCTCGGGCACGGACGCAGCCACCGGCGCCGGCATTCACACCACGGCGGCCAGCGCGACCATCGATGCGAGCGGCAACTCCGGCCTCGGCATTATCAAGGGCACGAAGGCCGGCATCAAAGCCGACCATGACATAACGGTCAGCAACGGCACCGGCACCATCTCGGGCAACGGCGTGAACGGCGATGGCATTTCTGGCAACGTCGTCAATGTCACCGCCAACGCCGGCACCATTTCGGGCACGCAGGTAGGCATTGTAGGCGTCGCGGCGGCAACAGTGGTCAACAGCGGCACCGTTTCGGGCGGGGTGAACGGTGTACAGGCCGATGGGATCGTCACCGTTAACAATGCCGGCAATATCTTGGGCGTAGCTAACGCCGCTATTGTTAGCGACGGCAGCGTCATCGTCACCGCCAACACCGGCACCATCTCGGGCGGCTCGAGAGGCATCAACGGCAACACCGTCACGGTGACCGCGAATGCCGGCACCATCCAGGGCGGATCGTTCGGCATCTCCGCTGACGCAGTCAACGTGACCGCAAACAGTGGCACCATCCAGGGCGGCACGTTCGGCATTTCGGCCGCTCTTACAGCTAACGTGAACAACGCTGGAACTATTAAAGAGGACGATGCGGGCGGCACAGCGATCTTTGCTGCGGCCTCCACCACGGTGAACAACGCTGGCCAAATCCTCGCGTTAGGAAGCGGCGGGATCGCCATTCAGAGCGGGATCGCCAACGTCAACAATTCCGGCACAATCTCGGGTGATTTCGCTGGCGTCGTTGGCGCGGATGCCAACACGACCGGCACGGTTGAATTAGTCACGAACACCGGCACCATCTCGGGCGGATCGTTCGGCGTCCTGGCCGACAGAACTGCCAACGTGAACAATTCCGGCACTATCTCGGGCAGCACCGCAATCAGCGCTGGGGGCAACGCCACGGTGGCGAACTTTGTCGGCGGCAGAATCCTGGGCGATGCGTTTGGCATCCAGGCCGTCGCGGTCGGCAAGACTGCCACCATCGACAACTCCGGAACCATTCAAGCGGCGGGCGCTAACGGCATCGGCATCCAGGCCATTACCGCCACGGTGACCAATCACGTCGGCGGCACCATCTCGGGCGGGGTTCAGGGCATGGCAGTGAACAACCTGACGGTAACCAACGCCGGCACCATTATGGGGACGACTGGCTTTGGCATTAACGGTGGCAACGTCGACGTGACGAACGCGAGCGGCGGCACCATCTCGGGTGGGGTGTCTGGCATCACCGCCGGCTTCGCCACGGTGACCAACGATGTCGGCGGCGCGATCACCGGCGGATCGGGCGCGGGACACGCCGGTGTTACCGCCGGCCGCCTGGACCTGACGAACTTCGGCGCCATCTCGGGCAATATCGGCGTCCAGGCCACCAACGCGACATTCGGCGGCAGCACCATCATCAATGGCGGCACCATCGCCAGCACGGCGGGCGCGACCGGCATCGCGATCCAGCTGACCGCGGCCAACGACACGCTGACGCTGAAGCCGACCTCGAGGATCATCGGCCTGATCGACATGGGTAACGGCACCGGCGACGTCGTCAATGTGGAGGCCGCTGAGCCGACCCTGCTGGCGCGCGGGGTGTCGTCGCTGTCGCTCAGCGCCAGCGCCGTGGTCAATGCCGTCAAGGCCCAGCTCGTCAACTTCGAAGGCGTGTTCAACGCCACCGTCGCCGCTGTCAGCGGCGCGGTTGGCAGCCAGCCGACCGTGACAGCCGGCGCCCAGGTCGCCGCGCTCGATCCCACCGCGCTGGCGCAGACCGACCGCACGCTGATGGATTTCACCGGCAACGTGTCCTCGCTGGTGCAGGGCCGGCTCAACGGCGTGTCGCCGACCGGAGGTGCCAACCTGACGATGATGAGCTACGCCATGGACGACGCCGCATCCGCCAGGGCACAGATGTTCAGCAAGGCCCCGGCGGCAAGTTGGAGCGCGGCGCCGGTGACGGTGTGGAGCAGCGCCTTCGGAGGGCGGCGCGACCAGGACGAGGCTGCGAACACCCTGCGCTCGACCTCGACCGCGTTCGGCGGCGCCATCGGCATCGACCGCAGGCTGCAGCCGAGCTGGCTCGTCGGCGTGTTCGCCGGCGGCGGCGCCGGGACGCTCTCGGTCGACTTGAGCTCGCAGAAGGTCGACACCGATTACGTGTTCGCCGGCGGCTACAGCCGGTTGGAATGGGCGAATACCTTTCTCGATGTCACCGTGCAGGGTGGCAGCGCCCGCAACAAGTCGAACCGGCTGGTGCAGAACAACGTTCTCGGTACGCTGGAACATGCCACCGCAAGCTCGAACGGCTGGTTCGTCAGCCCGGAAGTGGCCTACGGCTATCGCCTCGACCTCGGCCACGGCTATCTGCTGACGCCGAGCGCGCGGGTGCGCTACATCGCCGGCTTCTTCGATGGCTATAGCGAGACCGGCTCGGCGCAGACCCTGTCGATCGGCAGCCGTACCCTGCAGAATTTCGAGGAGCGCGGCGAACTCGAGGTCGCCCGCCTGACGAGCTTCTTCGGCGGCGAGCACGTTTTCAAGGCCAATGTGCATGGCGGTGTGATCGCGCAGCAGCGCGTCGGCGACGCCAGCATCAACGCGGTCTTGATCGGGCAGAACCTCACCTTCGCGACCCCCGGCAAGGGCAGCACGGTAGGCGCGGTGGCCGGCGCCGGCTTCGACTACCACACCAGCCTGAACGTCGCGGTGTTCGGCGCGATCGAGGGCATCACAATGTCCGACCAGAGCCGCAGCGGCACCGCGAGAGGCGGCGTGCGCGTCGCCTTCTGAGGCGGGGCTCGCGGCAGGATCCCGTCGGGTCGCCGCGGCTGGTGTTGACCGGGCATGGATCCAGCCGATGCATGCCGTCGCATTGTCGTGCGTTTGGAGGACGCACCCCATGCCGCGCACATGTATGGCGAGAAGCCTCCTCGTCGGGCTCGGCTTTTGCAAGCTACAGCGTGCTGCTTAAAATTAAAAAAGGAGCGGTGGGGAGCTTTGTCCTCCGCCATTGCGTGTTACTCGCGCCTTGCGTCCGTTTTTCATAAAGCGATTCAAGTTCGGGATGATACCCGAAGCAAGAGAAGTCCAGCCCCGCGCTGTTGCGCCTGGGCGTGCCTGAAATTCTCGCGGTGTCGATAGGAGCGCGAAAACCCAGTTCCTATGGGATCATTTGAACGGACGCTCAACAGGGCACGCATTCTTTGGATTGGCCCGCGCGATGGCACCTTCGAGATCGCTTGACCTTCCGGGGCCAGCCGCATCAGGCAAACGGCGGCTGGAGCGTGAATATCCCCCAACGCGCCGCCCTCGTTCAAGAACAAAGTCGGACAAGCCGGCGCGCCTACTCTGCAAGTGCGGGCCGTCGAGGCGGGAGAAGTTCTTCCTGCCGGTCACGACGCGATCGAAAGCCGTACCACGCGACCACCGAAGCTTAGCAAGGCTGAGCAGGCCGAGCGGCAGACAACAGCAAAGGCACCCTCGCCAAGTATCGAACCGAGCTGTTGGGAAAGCCCTGGTTCAATTTCATGTGCACCGAGGATCATGCAATCGGAGGACGACAGTCTATCCAACTCCGGTTCATTGAAGGGGGCTTAACGATCGACCATACCGCGGGCGAAAGAGCTTGCGATTATCAGGCGGGTTGGTGCGGACGATGTCGCACGCAACATTTCGATGGTGTCTTGTAACCCACTAAAACGAACCGGAGATTGAAATGCGCACGATCAAGACGATTCCCACGCTGATGCTCGCTGCTTCGCTTGGGGCCGGGATGATCCTGGCGTCGGAAGCCGCTTTGGCCCGAAACAACGGTCATCAGGACCATAGCGATCATCAAGAGCATAACGGGAAGCGAAGCGGGAACGTCGATCGCTCAACGGCTCCTCAAGCCAGGCATTTCAACGAGAGCAACAAAAAGGATAAAGGCAAAGGCAAGATCACCGGTACGGGCGCCAGCGGGACCGTTATCCAGGGCGACAACTCTCCCAGGGGGCCAGTGGCCACCACGAACCCACCAACGACAGGCGTGCCAATTACCCATGGTGGCAACCCTCCGAGAGGTCCAGTGGCCGGCGCGCCGGGTTCCCCCGCGGTCGTATCCAATGGCAAGATCAAGCTCTACATACCAAATTCTGCGTCCGGGTTGACGGTGACATCCAACAAATCAGGCACCGTCACGGTCTCCAATGGTGACCCAAGCCATTCGGTGACCCTACCTGGTGGCTCCGTGACCATATCCGGTGGCGGCGTCAAAAGTGTTGGAGGTGCACCAGGCGTTCAAGTTGTTAGTCATCCCAACGGCGACTTTGTGGCCGCGACCACGGGACCGAAGAAACCCGAGGCCGGTACCGTTACCGGCGGCCCAGAGGGTGGTTTCATCAGCGCCCTCGGCAGCGGACTTAAGGATACCGCCGGGAGCCTCGACCCTCGTCAGACATTTAGAGCGACGGTGAATGGGCCGCCTCCCGAGACCTCGACCACGATCCAGCAGTAAATCCTCCGAATTGCCCCGACCGTTCGCGCCCATTGGCGCGAACGGGACCGCGGGTTCGCGCCCGCCTTGCCGCGAGGCGTCGTCTTTGTCATCACCGCGCGTTTGCTTCGCGGGTCGGGTGTTGCGGCCGCCGCCAACAGAACGAACCGAGCCCGCTTCAAATCGCGCTGCTATGTCACCGGCGAGCGGCAACATGCCTCAAGCGCCTTGTGATCCTTCCTCGAAAGGTGGACTTCTCTTGCTTCGGGTATCATCCCGAACTTGAATCACGACTCACGCTTTATGAAAAGTAGGTAATAGGTCGCGCGCTTAGTGCAGCTTCTGTCCAGGACCAGATTCAGTTCCTGAACTAGAAAGGCGTGGCGAAGGTTGATAATTGGCATTTCGCGAGCACGGCGCTCGCCTGGAATGATGCGTATGCGTACTGCCTTATCGCCGATGGGCGCTGAGCCGCATATCCGCGCCTTTTAAACGATCAGGACTTCTTATGAAAAAGAATATGATTGAACGAAGCGTCACGATATTCACCCGCTCTGCGGCTCTTGCCGCGCTTCCGCCTTTGAACGTAGCCACGTCATCGGCCTTCGCTGCGACGCTGTTGCACAGCGTAGACGGCAATGGCACGCCGTAGTCGGTATGCGCTGCAATCGGCCCGTTCACCCGCTCGTCCTGACAATCGCCTCCGCATTTGGCGTGAACCGAGGCTCGGCGGATTGCCGGCGAGATAACGGTTCATGGCGGCCCGCAGCCTTCGGGTTGCGTGACTAAACGGTGTCTGAAAAACCGCTGTCGCAATTGTCCAAGTCCTGCGTCACGGCCGTTGTGTCGTGCCGGCATTTGCGGAGCAAGCTTCATGCAATGGATTGACAGGAGAGATGTCCGTGGCGAGCTCGGTACGAGAAATCCCGAAACTCAGAGCAATCAGCCGCGTCACCAAATCCGCATCGCGGACGAGCGATATGTGCGAATCTCAAAGACTTAGCGAACTGGTTGGCGACGTCTATGATGCTGCGCTCGATCCCGAAAAGTGGATCGGCGTGCTCGCGAAGATTGTTGATTTCGCCGGGGGACGAGCTGGCGCCCTTGCGATCAAGGATGCTGCGAGCGAACTCATCGAGGCCCGCTATCAGTTCGGCGTCGATCCCGATTACATGCAGGCCTATTCGGAGACGTATTCGAAATTTTGTCCGCTCACGGGCGTGCCTTTCTTCGGCGTCGGAGAGATCGTAAGCCTTCCGGATCTCGTGCCCTATGACGAATATCGCCGGGGGTGCTTCTATCAGGAATGGGCGCGGCCCCAGGGCTGGATCGACGTTGCAAGTGCGGTGCTCGACAAATCGGCGACAGGTTGTGCGTTTCTCGGCATTGTCCGCGGTGAGGCAGCCGGCATGGTCGACAACGAGATGCGCCGGCGTACTGCCGTCATCGCGCCTCATGTCCGCCGGGCAATCCTTATCGGCAAGGCGATCCAGTTCAAGCGCACCGAAACGGCAGCGTTCACCGAAACCTTCGATGGACTCGCTGCCGGAATGTTTCTCGTGGATGGTCGCGGGCAGATCGTCCACGCAAATGTCGCCGGGCGGGTCATGCTCGGCGCGAGTGATTTCCTGCGCTCGATCAGAGGCCAGCTCGTCGCAGGCGATGCTCAGGCGAACCAGGCGTTGCGGGAGATCTTTGCCGCTGCCGAGCAGGGCAACGCGGCTCTTGGCGTCAAGGGCATTGCCTTGCCGCTGACGGCGCATGACGGCGAGCGCTACGTTGCTCACGTGCTGCCTTTGACTTCGGGCGCGCGCCGCGGCGCCGGAATTAGCTACACCGCGACCGCGGCGGTGTTCGTCCGCAAGGCGGCATTGGAAACCCCGTCGCCTCCCGAAGTCATCGGCAGGACCTTCAAGTTGACGCCAATGGAGTTGCGCGTGCTGATTGCCGTCGTTGAAGTCGGCGGGGTTCCCGAGGTCGCGACCGCGCTCGGCGTTGCAGTGACCACCATCAAGACGCACGTCAGTCGCCTGTTCGAAAAAACCGGCGCCGGCCGCCAGGCCGATTTGGTCAAGCTGGTTGCCGGCTTTTCGACGCCGCTGGCAGTCCGATCCTGATATCGAGCGCGGCTGCCACTGGATCAGAACTCTTGGGCTCGCGTCGTCCGATCGCAGGACGCGCGCCCTTCGGCGCCGCACTAGGGTTCGGTCGAATCTCGTTTCGAGCGAGGTCAGCATTTTTGACAGGCCGCGTTGCGCCTGCGAGCGAGAGGATAGTTGATGATGATACTTAAAGGTTTTGCCGTGACGACCGGAGTTCTTCCGATGCTCGTGGTCGGGATTGCCTTGGCCGCGCCGATGGGTGACGCGTTTGCCAAGAGTGGTGCCCGGCCTGGCATCGGCAACACCGAAACCAGGTCCCCGCCGCGCGAGGGCGGCACCGTCGGCATCGTCGAACGTCCCGCTCCTGGTAATCCGATCGATCACCCGCTTCCTCCCATTCCCATCGACCCTGGAAGAGGTGACCATCGTGTCGGCCATGACGGCAGCTCGGATCACAAGCATGACGGCCGGCATGAAGGAAAGCGCCATGTTTATGATCGCTGGTACAAGCCGAGGCACAAGCACAGCCGCTATGAAAGCCCGCCCATCATCGGCAAGCATACGTCGCGAGAATCGGACCTGTTCCGGCGCGGCGTGGTCGGGCCGCAGGCCGGGGCCGGCGGCGAGACGACGAGGCCTGTCCTGATCGGCCGATAACCTTGATTCACCCGGCTCGGCGTCGCGGACAGCGATACCGCGCCGGGTGGCTCAATTCGCTGATCCCGACGAGTCGATGCTTCAGTTCGCTTCGCGGCGCGACGAGAAGATGGAAGTAATGGCTTTGGTGACCCATAGGATTGCGCTTCTGATCGACGGTGCGAATCTTCAGGCCACTGCAAGAGCGCTGGGTTTCGCTATCGATTACAAGCGCCTGCTGCTTCAGTTCGGGGGCCGCGGAATTTCGTTGAAGGCGCTATTTTTTGCTGCCGTGCTGGATGGCCCGGAATTCGCGACGGCCCAGCCGTTGATCGATTGGCTCGGCTACAACGGCTATACCGTCGTCACCAAGAACGGCAGGCAATTTTTCGACGCCAATCGGAACTGCAAAATCAAGGCGAATATGCAGATCGAGCTCGCGGTGCGCGCGATGGAGCTTGCCCCTCACACCGACGAGCTGGTGCTGTTTTCCGGCGACGGCGATTTCCGGCCGCTTGTCGAAGCCGTCCAACGCCGCGGGGTTCGTGTTACGATCGTTTCGAGCAATTCGAGCGAGCCATCGATGGTCGCCAATGAATTGCGGCGACAGGCCGATGTTTTCATAGATCTGAAAGACCTGCGCCCGATGGTCGAACGCGATTCGACAAGCGCCTCATTCAGCGCGGGATCGGCGGCAACATCCCGAACTCAGCGATGACAGCCACGACGAACTGCAGGGCGCCGACTGGAGGCGAGCCTACGCTTGACTGCTCGCCCCACGGGTTTTGATTCGATCGCTTTGAGCCGCGCCGAGAGTGGCGACCCGACGCCAGCTAATCACGGGGAGGGAAGGGGTGATGGAGCCGCGGCGGCTTAGGGGCGGTTACGCCGCCGCTGCCGCCCATGGCAACGCCGCCATCAGCGCCGACGCCCTTGCCAGCCCCGGGATTGATGCCGAAGGCTTTGCCGGCGCTGGTGGGGCGGACGCCGGTGTTCACCCGGGCGAGCGCACCTTCCGTGGCTGCCATCAGGATAAAACCCGCTGCAAGGGTCGCAATGGTACGCGGTGTTGTCACGTGGTTCTTCAGCATGCTCTCGCCTCCTGCTTTGCTCGATTATCCAAGACGTTTGGCCGCATGGCGGCTTGGCCGATCATGCAAACGACCCTGGGAAGATCCCTGAGCTCAGAGCGATCCTGACAGAAAGCGGCCGGTGCCAAATCGTTCGATCGGGGGATAAGCGGAAGTTTCAAAGAGACTGTGACTCGGACGCCAAACACGGCGGGCCGTCGCGTTCAACGCCGCCCACAACGGCAGCAGCGGCTGCAAGCAGCGATCAACTCGAAACACGTGTGAACTGAAAACAGGATCGCAGCGTGATTTTTGGCGCTGCGGGTTCTGTCTGGCTGATCCCGAAATGGAATCATTTAGGTCACGCCGAGTTGATCCATCCGGACCGGGACTTGCCGCCCAGTTCCTCCAATCGGAGGACGCAGCGCCTTCAAGACGGCGTCACTGTCGCTGCCGGGGAAGAGATCGGCAACCCGTCGCAAATTTTGAGTCGGCGACCAAATTCAGCGAGTGAACCATGAACGAATTCAAACATCACGTTAGATCGACCAGCTCCGTCGCAACGCTTGCGGTCGGATTTCTTCTGCTCGCGGCCGCGCCGGGTCACGCCGGACACCATGGCGGCAACAGTTCCGGCCAGGGTAGAGGCGACGACGCCAGGCACACCGCTGCCAATTTCGTCCGGAATGCCAATCAGTCCAATCTTGCTGCGCGTCTCGGCGGTGACAAGACTGGTCGCAAGTCCAACGCCGAGCCGAAGGCTGATGGCAGGCTTGATCGTGGCGGCAAGTTTGGCAAAGAGGCGGCCCACAAGCAGGACAAGTTCGGCAGCGACCGAGAGCGGGTTGCCACTGGCAAGCCAAAGATGGCGGCACTGGGCGACAAGACGTCTGCCCCGGTCGGCAAGCCGGTCGAGGCGACCGGCGAAAAATCTTCCCAGGCCATGCCGGGCAAGCCGGTGGCTTTCCAATTCTGCAAGCCCGGCCGGCGTCACTGCGCCCGTCAACACCATCCATCCGATCCTCAGTCCGCCCGCCGGCAACGTCACGGTGTCCAACGGCGTGACCAAGTATGAAATCCCCAACGGCGCGGGAGGCGTGTCGGCGTACTCCAGCGGTCCAGGCAAGATCACCGTGACCAACGGCAAGGATTCGGTGACCTTGAACGGCGGTTCGGTGACCGTGTCCAATGCGCTCGGTGTCGGAGCCGCGCAGAACAACGTTCAGGTCGGCGCCCGAAACGGCGAAGGCAAAACCGTCGTCAGCGTTGCGCCGCAGAAGCCGAGCGCGGCGGGCGATTTCACCACGGGTCCTGGGTCGATCACGGTTACGGGTGGCGATCTCAAGAACGCCGGCAAGGTTGCCGGTGCTGTGATCGTTGCTCCTGTCGTTGCCAGCACTATCGCCGCCGAAGCTGCCGTGGCAGCTCTTGTCGGGGGCATCGACGGGGGCATCAAGGGTGCCAAAGATACCTCTGTAGAGATCACCAAAGATATGGCCAAGGAGGCCTGGGACTTGCTCGGGTTCTAGCCAATCGCGTTCGTGCAGGGCGGCGGGTTTATTCCCGCCGCCTCCGAGCGCGGCAGCCCGTCAGCCAACCATTCGCGGAGATTAGAATGTCCAGACTTTCACGTCATACGATACCCGTCATCGCGCTTACGCTGATCAGCCTTGGTTTTTTTACCGACATATCGACTGCCGAACCCAAGACGAATGCTACCAATAAGAAGGTCTGCGCAAAATTGGGCGGAGACTTCAATGTCGAATATACGGGAGCGTCTAGTTGCATGTTGTATTCTGGCGAGACTCACAATTGTTCACCGTCGGGGGATTGCAAATGGGTAGATACCCGCACTCCTGGGAGCGCCCCAAACGGTCCGCAAGGTGGCACCAACAACAAGGTCATCGCCAAAGACTCAACCCCGGGCTGGAACGGCCAGTACACCACCGTCGTCGTCAGAGACGGGCGAGGCACCAGCACCTACACGGTTAAGCAAGGCGTCGAGATTGAAAACGGACAAATGATTCTGGCGCCGAACGGCGCCAGCTATCATGTCTGGGATCCCGAATTGGGCAGGCAACTCAAGGCCGCGGGTGTCGACGCCGCCTACGCCAATCCCGCCACCGCGAAAAACGAGTATGCGCTTGCGCGCGACAAGGTCGTCCGTGACCGCGCGATCGCCGCGGGCAAGCCTGTCCCTCAGCCGACCGGTCATCGCAACAACGACGCGCTAGGCAATGCCGTCCCCACCGTCAGGGATCATCGCAATGGCACGGCGACCGAGGTCAAGCCCGGCGCGCCGCCGCCGGCCGCCGCGCCCGGCACCGTAAGCAACTCGCCTGCACCTGACACTGGGCCAGCGGTCCGGGATCACCGTCAGCAAGCGGCCGGCTCCGGCCGTCAAGGAGGGGTGAGCGTTACCCAGGCGTCCAGATCGTCGGGCGGATCGAGTTCGGGATCTAAGCAGCAGTGAATCGAAAAAGGATCGCAGCGTGAAGAACCACGCTGCGGTCTTTCCCGAATGGCGTTCGATTCTGACCGAGAATTGTTCGACGCGCATGACCCGCGTCCTTGACGTATCAGTCATCACCCGTGAGAAAACCATGAACGATCGTAAACTGCCGCTATTGATCCTCGCGCTGAGCGTCGGATCGCTGACCGGGGCTATTGCGGCGCAGCCCTCGGCCGAGACTTTTGCAGAACTTGCGACGCCGGGTCTCGCAATAGCTACTGTTCTCCATGCAGAAGGCGCCCAAATCTACGAGTGCAGGGCCGCATCCGATGGCAATCTCGCCTGGCGGGCCCGTGAACCGATTGCCACGCTTGTCTTCGACGGCAGCACCGTTGGGCGCCATTACGCAGGCCCGCGCTGGGAGTACGTCGATGGCAGCGTCGTGCACGCCAAATTGGCCAGCAGCGCTCCGGGCGCGTCTCAGGACGATATCCCGTGGCTCAAGCTCGATGTCGTGGAGCAAAGCGGCAATGGAAAATTGTCGGGCGTGACAAACGTGGAGCGTGTCAACACCCGAGGGGGCGTAGCGCGCGGACCATGCGACCAAGCGGGCGCGTTCCGCAGCGTGCCGTACTCCGCGGACTACGTATTCTTGCGAAAGGGCTGATGCCCAAGCCCTGGTGCCGCGACATGCGGTGCCAGCCAGAGTCCAGCCGCTTAATCTGCCAGCAGATCGGTGATGGCCGGCCGACGGATAGCGGCACCCACAGTATCAAGCCCCATCCAGATGGCTGTCATGGTGCGCAGATCGACGGACACATAGAGGTCGACATCGAAACCAGGGTCAATCGAGCATAGATCGATGCCTTCCCCGGCCTCGACGAGCAGCCGCCAGGAGCGCTGCGCAGCCGAAAGCTCGGGGTAGACGAACTGAATTACGCTGCGCGTTCGCGGCATAGGGGTCGTATTCAGATTTCGTCGCATGACACCCCGGACCAGGGCAGGGAAAAGGCCGCTGGCGAAGCGTTGAATGGCGTCTACGAAGCTGGCCTGACCGAAATCAAAGCTAGACTCGCGAAATAGGCGGGACTCGTCCGCTTTTCTCTGCCGGTTCGGCACGGACTCCGGTTCGGGCCGGGCCGGCGAGATATTTTGGATTTTTCGATGGCACGCATTCCAGATTGGTTTTGAAGGCAGAGAATACTCGGCTCATGCCATCCAAGCGTCGCCGACGATAGTGACGCATGTCAGTCGCTTGTGAAGGACGCGGGCCGGCCGCCAGGCCTATCCGGTGAAGCTGGTCGCTGGGTTTTCTACGCCGTCGGCAGTTTAATGGGCACGCCAATTTTTGTCAGCGTGCCCTTCAGAGATCCTTACCGCGTCATGCGACAGGCCTGCACCTGTTTCTTCCGCCGTAGTTGAGACACTGCATCTTGCGCGGTTTCCCGAGCCCAATGGACCGGCCAGGCAGGCGATTGACGATCTGGCCGGCGCTATCGCGGATGACCGGCCGCACAATATTGCCGGCCGGATGCCGAACGACCGTCGAGGTCAACGCGATGGCAGACTTCGATGACGGAAGGCTGGGCTGCGCGGCTGTCAACGCAAGCGCGGGATTGGCAATAGCGGCCGCTGCACCTCCACCGATGGCGATCATACACGCAACTACAATATTTGGGATCTTGATCATGGTCTGGTTCTTTCCGGTGTGACGATTCTGTCCCTCAGCCAATTCCAGTAACATCGGCCAAACCGGCGCGCGTCCTCCGATCGGAGGTGCAGTCTTGCCTTGACCGAGGATCATCGCTCCATCTGCCCGCTAATCAGTTCATTCCATACGTCAGAGTTTCAGGGTCACCGCGCCGCGGGCTCTTTTGAGTCATTCGGTAGGAGATGACGCGGTCATTCACGGCGAGCGCAGTGTTCTAGGGAAGCAGCAGGGCCAACCTACGATCGCGTCGCGCGGCGCGACTCGGGGGTGCGTATCCTCCGGTCGAAGGACGCGAGGCCACAAATACAAGGCTACGATTCCCGCTTCACTTTTCAGTAGAACAAACGAGGACGTATATGGACCTCCTGTCTAGAATAAACTTTGCGATCGAGAATCATCCTGAAATGGCATTAGTTTTATGTTGTGCGATAGGTCTCCTCGTGGCTGGAGTGATTATCGCGATCGATCAACCCTCAGGCAGCGAATTGATTTTCTCCGGCTTACCGCCACGGGGCTAATACCGAGAAGGTTGCGAGCATGCTGACGAAGCGCCAGGGCGCCTACTCATAGACCGAGCTTGATTGGTGCGGGGTCGACTAAAGCGGAATGGCTTTAGGCTGAATCAACCGGCCACGGGCTCGTTCACCTCTCCCCGCTTGCGGGAGAGGTCGGCATAGGCGGCCCTTGGCCGCCGTTCACGCGTGCGCGCCGCCCGCAGCACGGTGCCGATATCTTCGGCCGTGACTTCGACGCCCGGGGCCGATCCGACCCGGTCGACAGCCCGATACCGCGACGGTCGAACAGGATGAGTCGTCCAAGCGCCATCAATGAAATGCACGGCACGAGGGATGCTCCCAAACGCGTTCCGCGTGTGACACGAAGCCAGGCACGATCAGGATATCGAGCTCGCATTTCCGTATGTCTGATACGCCAGATGTACGCCGGAGTCCTTCACATAGAGCGTTGTCGGCGCGGCATCGACCAGCGGCGGCGTGGTGGGGTCCATGAGCGCTTCGGTCGCGGCTTCGGGCGCAACCCCAACCCCGTCACGCAGCTGCTGCGTCAGCGCCGCGTGGTGCCGTTCTGCCGAACTTCGATCGCCGGCAAGCAGGAGGCTGCTGATCAAATGCCGGCCATACACCTCGCTCAGTGGATCGAGTTCGACGAGGCGTCCCGCGTGAGCTGTCGCGGCAAAATGTTCGCCGGCTGCATTCTTGTCCTGCACGAGGTGTTCCAGCCCATGCGTGAGCCGCCCTCTCAGCGCTTCGCGCCGAAAGAACGCCCAATCGTCGAACTCAGGACAATCGCCCAGCGAGAAGCCGGCGAGGAAGTCATCCCGATAGAGCAGGCAGGCTTCAATCAGCAGTGCAAGACCCTTGCGCAGGTTCAGCTTGATCGGGCGGTTGTCGCCATGGATCTTCGACCATCCGAGCGTCTGAAGCGAGAACCCAGTCATGAAATCTGCCCTTGCCCTATTCGGCGCTCCCGGGGACGCGCAGGGGACGGTCCGGCGCTAACAGTTGAATCCGATCGAGCCCGCTCGCTGTCGAACGGTTCAGGCCATTGTATTCGACTCCGCTGCCGCCGGAATAATCGGAAAATCCATTCATGTTCGCACGTCTCCTCATCCTGCTGTACGCCATTGTGACTTGTTTCAACTGTCTACGCGCTGGGTTTCTTAAGCAACACTCTCGTGCCAAGGTCGATCGATATCGGCGTACCGACGAACCAGGGCGAGGCGACAGCCGTCGATCTGCTGCTGCTCGTCATGTTTGCGATCCAGCATAGCATGATGGCACGCGTGATCTTCAAACAGTGGTGCGATTGTCCCACGAGTTATGCTTCCTCCCACGACAGGAAGAGCGGCAGCTTCGACCGGACGCCGATCCTGTTGGGTCTGATGTCGGCTGGGATCGAGGCACGGCCACGCCTGAGAGAAACGCTGCGTCATCACTGCCTGGGAGGCCGGCCGCGACGGGCGGAAACGCGTTGCCGCGGCCCGGCCTATGGAGAAGCTGGAACGTTGTTGGCTGTGGCTCGAGCGACGTGGATCGCCAAGTGCAGCTCGGGCGCGCCCGAAGCGTGTGCCGGACCGATTGAGGCCGAGCACCATCAAGTCTCCGGATGACACATTAGGCATGTCACTGTGCCGATCAATCGATCAATAGCGGAAGCGCTCAAGAGGTCTTGCAAATGAAGCCACAACGACGGCAAACAGTCTCTGAATTGCCCATCTTGCGAGATGACGGCTATGATCCTCAAGAACTAAGCGATGTTATTGGCGACCTCTACGACACCGTCCTCGATCATTCGCTGTGGATAGGTGCCATTGAAGGCGCGGCGCGTTTCGTCCGCGGCACCGGTGCGGCGCTGTATTCCAAGAACGTGGCCAATCAGGAGGGCAGCGCTCAATACGCGGCTGGAATTGACCCATATTTCACACGGCTCTATTTCGACAAACATGCGACGTTTGGTCCAACCACGGGTGGACAGTTTCTCGCCGAGATCGAGCAGCCCATTGCGGTTGCGGACCTGATGTCCCACCCTGAATTCCTGAAGACGCGATTTTGTCGAGAATGGGTGCCGCCGCAGGGTCCCCTCGATTGCGTCAACGTCGTTCTCGACAAATCGGCAACCAGCCTAGAGGTGTCCGGTGTCTTCCGCGGTGAGCGAGACGGCATGGTTGATGACGAAGCGCGGCATCGTATGCGGCTGATCGTTCCCCATATCCGCCGAGCGCTTCTGATCGGAAGAATGTTCGATTTGAAGGCCGCGGAGGCTGCGACGTTCGCCGACACGCTCGATGGCCTTAGTGTCGGCATGTGCCTCGTCGATGCGGGAGGCCGTATCGTTCATGCTAACGCCGCGGGGTACGCCATTATCGCTGTCAGCGATATTCTGCGCTCCGTCGGCGGCCGGCTTGTTGCCCGTGATGCGCAGGTTGATAAAACATTGCGTGAAATATTTGCCGCTGCTGGCCAGAGGGATGCCGCGCTTGGCAAAACGGGAATAGCGGTCCCGCTGGTCGGCAAGGACGATGAACGCTATGTTGCCCATGTGCTGCCTTTGATTTCGGGGGCTTGCCGTCGAGCCGGCAGAACCTACGCAGCCGCAGCGGCCTTGTTCGTTCGAAGGGCAGCCTTGGAAGTCCCGTCTGCGTTCGAAGTCATTGGCAAGGCGTTCAAATTGACGCCGACTGAGCTTCGCGTGTTGCTGGCTATTGTCGAAGTGGGGGGCGTTCCGGAGGTTGCAGCGGCTCTTGGGGTTGCAGCCACAACCATCAAGACGCATCTCGGCCGGTTGTTTGAAAAGACGGGAGCGACGCGGCAAGCAGATCTCGTTAAACTTGTCGCGGGATATGCGACGTCGCTAACCGCTTGAACGCGATCAGGCTGTTGAGAGCGCAAAGCGCCCGCGCCGGTTCCCCGGAGTAAGGTCGGTTTCATAACTGAAGGCTAGGTGGTGGCCGGCGTGCCGCCCAAAATGGCGATCCGCGCAGATGCCCGAGCCTTTCAACGGGAGCGCTTGACCGCGGACGTTGTCAGGATCATGTGCAATACCCCTTTTATGGGCGCTCCTATCTTGGCAACGCAACGAGGCACTACATCGTGCGACGGATACCCGTTTTCCCCGGACAAGGCCCAGGATGCGATCAGCAAGTCATTGATTATTATCAACTCAGCTGACTCTTAATCAGCGGCTCCGTCGGAATCGTGAATTTTACGTCGACGCATAGGTTTGCGTGGACCGCGTAAGAACGGCGGCTTCTGGCGGGCTATCAAGGCGCGAGGTCGGGAGTTAAGCTGCCCTCCGGTAAGAGAACAGCGCCTCCACAATAGTGGGTTTGGCCATGTAGCGGTCTCCCGCTACCAATTCCCCGAGCTTCGCATGTCCGTCCTTCACGAGGTGGTGCGTGTCCTGATCTTCGCGGATTGGGGATGCGCGGTCGTGCTCGTGGCGATGGCATCCCGCCTGGCATTTCTGAGAGCCGGAGAATTGCCAGCATCGCGCGGCCCGCTGACGCTCCGGCGCTCGCTGGCGAGCGAACTCTCAAAGGAATTCCACGCGTACAATCGCCAATTCATCCGTCTGATGCTCGCTCTCGCCTTGGTCTTGGCAGTCGGCGCCTTCTTGTTTTGGTTGGATATTCTGCTGGTTGGCGCCTCAAGCAATTGATGAGGTCGGCCGCCAGTGTCCTCGGCCTTAGCACTACGTAGGATGGGTAGAGCACTTGCGAAACCCATCATGCTTCGTCTTGGAATGGACATTGATGAGTTTCCTCTACCCATCCTACGATCCGACCCGTCACCTGCACGCTATTTCCAGTTCGTCAGAGTCGCGGAATGGCTCGTCCTTTTCGCTCGCCTTGGCATTGACAAACTTCATGCTAGCGCGAGGCGGCACCGCGAAATCTACATCCAAGTATGCTGTCCCAAGTCGCATTGTCCCTTGAATCCGCTTTGCCGTCGCGGCGCTGGTGACCAGCGCGGAGATCAGGACGCCTCCGTTTGCTGTCTTTGCGGCAATGGCATTTATCTTGGGAAGGTCGGCAGTGCCGGTCGACTTCAGACGCAGTCGAGCCTTCGGAGGGAGGCCCCAGGTTACTTTGAATGTGGTGACCTCATATCCCATCTGCTCCAGTATTGGCAGAGCATCGCCAACTTGTTGTGTAAAGGTGTTGAATTCCGTCATCACCCGACCGGTCGCGTCGGAAAAGTCAGGCAGGGAGAGGTCGGGCATCGAGGGCAGCGAGACGGAGGGGAGAGCGGGAATGGTGGGCATCAACTCCCGAGCCGACTTCGTTATGCTGTCAATTCGACTCGGAGCGGAAGCCTCTTCGCAGTGGGCAATAGAGGGAATGGCGATCAATAAAATCGGAAAAAATGATGCTCTCATATCGATTTTCCTAGCCAAAATGTGGGTTGCTACTATAAATCTGATTGCGACTATTAGGAAGCCATCATGCTAGATACAATTAGAGATGGCGTTAGGGAATGGTTAGTCGCTCGATTTGCGTCCGCCATCAAGCACACAACGCGGGCCGAGGATCGGGTGCTCGCTATTCGATGGCTTAGCGAGTCTCGGACTGTCATCGCGAGTGATCTGAGCCCGACGGAGAAATTCAGGAAACTGAACTCACTCATGAGTTCGCGAACGGCAATCGTTGCGATTGCAAGGAATGTTTCGGAAGCTGTTTCGAACTACCGCAACTCCGATCTCCCTCTATCCATGAAGATCGCTCTTCCCGCGACGTTAGCGGCTATCCCCTTGGTTGGGGCGCAGGGCGCCGGCATTGCTGCGTTCGGCAGTGCCGTCGGCGTGCCTGTGTTGTTGCTCGTTTTTCTGGGGACAGTGGGTATTACCTCGATCATCGAGGCCGTCGTGACGAGCCCGGAAGCGCGGCCTCATGTTGCCGAGATCATCGATGCCATCATTCAGGACGCGCGCTTACGCCATGCCAGCGCGCAAATGAAGGCTGCCATGAAGGAGCAGCCGATGGATCCCACTCGTTTCGCGACTCCACCAGAAGAGATGGCGCTTCGCGCTCATCTGCTGAGCATGGATCCGTTTCAGTTCGAGCGCCACACAATGAGTTTTTTCGACGCTGCGGGCCTTGAGGCATGGGCAACGCGAAAATCAAACGACTTTGGCGTCGATGGTTTCGCCGTTCATCCTGATGGCCTGATTATCGTTCAATGCAAACGAAACGCGTCCGAGAACAAGATCGGCCGACCAACGATCCAGCAGTTCAAGGGCGTTATTGAAGAGCAGAATGCTCATTGCGGCTACGTTGTCACGACCACCACCTTTACTGACGAAGCAATTGAGTCTGCCGCGCTGTCCCAGAAGATCGTACTGATAGACATTGGCGCACTTGTGCGGTGGCATGCAGACGCGCCCATGTTCTGATCAAGTAGGATGGGTAGAGCGCAGCGAAGCCCATCATGCTCATAGTTGGTAAGATTTTGATGGGTTTCGCTGCGCTCTACCCATCCTACGAGCTGTCCTACGTGAAGGAGTTACGCCGCCGAGGGTGAATCGGCGCCTCGGCCGTCATCAAGCATCTGAAGCACCCTATGCGAAGCGGTCAGTCCACCGATAATCCGCATCGCCGCTTCCGGCTCGTGAGGATCTCCGCTGGTGCGGAGGCCGCCGAACAGCTTAAATTGCCAGATCGACATCTCCGGGAAATCCATGCCTTGCGCGCCATCATACACGAGGGCGCCGGCGCCGATATTGCCCTCAATACGAGAGCGGGCAGTGCCGGACAGCAGCTTCCGATGAATCTCCTCCCCCTCCGGTTGAGGAAGCCCGCCCACACGCCGTGCGTTTGCCGGTCGAGGATCACCCCGAAGTGGTGATAGAGCAGTCCCTGGGTGATGAATTTGAACAGCTCGCCGACCCGGTCACCATCAAAGGGCAAGGTCATCGCCGGCACGAGGATGCCGTTTTGAAGTGTCAGCTGCTCCCGATGTCCGGCGGTCAGCTGCCCCTTTAGCTTGGCGTTTCTGTTCAGACGCGGCTCCACCATCTGCGACAGCACCACGAGCGCGTCCTGATGGTTGCTGGCGAACGGCAGCACAGACGTCAAATAGTGCTCATGCTCGCTCTTGACATTATTGCACGCTTTGCAGGCGGGCACCTTGGGCAAGTTCGCCCGGCGGCTAATCGGTAGAAACTCTCGCGCGAGCACGTGATCCATCGTCTCGGCGGGCGCTATGCCGCAGTAGACGCAGATTTTGCCGACGTGCCGTTTGCTCATCGGCATAGTATATCATGGCTTTTGGGGCGCGGATTTAGTGCCGGGCTACGCAGTCGATCAGAGAATCTCTATTCATCCGACACCCGCCCCAGCCTGAACGTCGGTCATAGGCCGGCAGCGCGATCGCGCAAGATACCCAACCATCTCCCGAAGGCGAGCAAGCCGGACAACCCTGTTTCCCCAACCCCGTCAACCCCTCCTCATAAAAATATTCCACTTTACCGAAATTCGGTTTTGGCGTATGTGTCGGACATCCCGGCTCATCCTTGAGGGGCGATCATGTGTCGTCATTTTTCGCGAGCCGGGCTTGCGGTGGACGCGGCAGCGTCGGGTGCGAGAGGTCTGGGGCAGGGCGGATTGCTCTCCGTGAGCCCAAAACTTCGTGCTGGATGAGCGGCGCTGTCAGGTTCGTCTCGTCTGTAAGTTTTCGGCTCCGTCGACAGGGCTGGAAAAACTGCGGCGAAATGGCGGACCGTGCGTACGGCAAAACCGTGTGGTCCTGGCCGTCGTTGCTACGGCCAAGCCCTGGCGAATGCGACAGTCGCGTCAACCGGCGCGGGGCCGGTAACTTTCGCGAGGACGAGGGAGGCCAGCAGGAACTCGGCTCCCGGGAGAGCACGGCATAAGCCGTCCAACCACTGCGCAGGGAAGGCCGAGTGATTGGCTACACCTGTATGCTGCTGTGCGGTTTTTCTGCGTGTGCTTTTCGCGCAGCGGACCGCGGGTGCCAGCCGGCACCCGGCCTTCCCTGTGCCCTCTTGGACAAGAGGGTGGAGCGATGAAGCAAAGCTCGGGCGAAATCTGTCGCGAGAACGAGAACTCATGTCCGCCGTCGGGAAGGTCGGTGGAGCAGGCCTTCGATGCGATCTGGAGCGATTGACCTCACGCGGCCAGGCCGGTGAATGGCCCGTTGGCAAGACTTCAGAATGAATTGCCGAAGCGGTGTTCTGGAAGCCCCTGTGTGATGCCATCAATGGCAAGAACATGGCCCGCTTCGGGTTCGAGGCTCAATTGCTCACGATCCAGAAACTTTCTCGCCGTCGTCACGAACAGGGTCTTTAGATCGTTTCCTCCGAAGCACACGCAGGTCGGATTGGTCGTCGGCAATGGAATGACGGTGTCGATCCGGCCGTCCGGTCGATAGCGTACCACCCGGCCGCCGGAGAAGAATGCGGTCCACAGTCCGCCGGCGACGTCGATACACGCGCCGTCGGGCCTCTCCCCGGAGGCGCTGTAATCCGCGAACAGCCGTCTGTTGCGGATCACGCCGTCGTCGAGATCGAAGTCGAACTGCCAGGTGCGGTATCGCCTGGTATCCGTGAAATAGAGCGTGCGATTGTCGGGTGAGAACGCGATTCCATTGGTCACGATGACATCGCCGAACATGTGCGCCGTCCGGCCGTCCGCGTCCACACGATACAGCGACCCGTTCGGTCGATGCAGCTGGTTGTCCATGGTGCCGATCCATAGCCGGCCCCGCGCGTCGACGCGTCCGTCATTAAGGCGGTTGTCGGGGCCGCTCTCGACCTCACAGAGCAGGCCTGGAGGGCCGTCATCGGACGCGCGGCGATAAAGGCCCAGATCCTGCGCGAGCAGGTGGCAGCCGTCCGCCGTCAGAGCCTGACTGCCGAGGAAGTTGCAGGCGTACGGAATGACCTGATGCGCGCCGGTCGCCGGATCGAAGGATTGATGCAGCCGCCGGTCGATGTCGATCCACCACAGCTTGCGGGAGCGGTCGCACCACAACGGCGTCTCGCCGAGGATGTCGCCTGCGGCGACCGCGGTCTCGACCCGATGCGCGGGGATCATGTCAGTCTCGCTGCTCGACGGTTGTGCCTGACGCTCCGACGTCAGGCCGCGGGCGATCAGCCCTCGTTCCAGGAGGCGAGGGCGTGCGCGACGCAGCCGTTGATGTGCTCGGTGAGCACGGCTCTGGCGCTTTTGATGTCGCGCTTGAGGGCGCATTCCAACAGCGCCTTGTGCTGATTGATCGTCTCCGCGCCGCGGTAGCGCAGCGCATAGCGAAAATATTTGTCGAACACGACCGCGTGGGTCTGCATCAGCTCGCGCGAACCGCAACTCGAGATCAGCGCCTGATGGAATTCGCCGTCGTAGCGTTTGCGCAGCTCGGGATCGTCGCCCTCAGCGAGGACGGTGCGTTCGGTCGCCGCCAGCTTGTGATGCGCGGACACCACGCGGCCTTCCCACTCGACGTCGCCGGCACGGAACGACTCGGCCATCGCATGATGCTCCAGCAGGATACGCAGACCGGCGAGCTCGCGCAGGTTCTGGATCGAGATCGGCGCCACCTCGAAGCCGCGCTGACCTTCGGCAACCACAAAACCCTCGGACGTCAGACGATTGAGGATCTCGCGCAGCGTGCTGACGCTGAGGCCGTAATCTTCCTTCATGGCATCGAGCTTGAGACGTCCGGATGGCGTGAGCACCCCGAAAATGATGTCGGCCCGGATGCGCTGATAGCCGCTGTCGCCCGCCGACAGAGGCCGTTCCTCGAGTGACGTCATGCCTTCTGATCCCGCCTGTCCGGATCGTCGGCCACCTCGGGAGGCGGCCGAACCATCAATGTTGCCAGCAATATAGCAGACTTCCGACGCCTGACGTATAGCAAAGTATCATATGAAACAGATATCGTCATTTGACACGGAAATATTTGTATGATGTCTAAATCAGCTGAGGGCGTGAAAAATGATGGCTTAAGCCGCCGTTCGTGCCCGATCGAACAGGGAGGAAACGATGAGCTTGTTGGTACGGGCGCTGTCTGCGACGGCGATCTGTGTGGCGCTGACGGTCGGCGCATCCGCTCAGGAGATTCAGGAGCGGACGATCAGGTGGGGGCACCTGAACAACACCGATCACCCCGTCAGCGCGGGGGTGCAGAAATTTGCGGAGATCCTGCTGGCGAAGAGCGGGGGCAAGATGAAGGTTCGCGAGTTCGCGGCCTCGCAGCTCGGCAACGAGCTGCAGCAGCAATCGGCGCTGCGCGGCGGCACGCAGGAAATGCTGTCGGCCTCGACGACGTCGCTCGCGACGGTCGTGCCGGAGTTCGGCCTCATCGACTTTCCATTCATCGTGAATACCGTCGAGCAGGCCGACGCTCTCGGGACCGGCAAATTCGGCACGTCGATGCTCGATAGTTTGCCGTCGAAAGGATTGATCGGTTTGGGATATTGGGGCCTTGGCTTCCGCAACGTCACGAACAGCACGCGGCCGATCACCAAGGTCGAGGATTTCAACGGCCTCAAGCTTCGCGTGATTCCCAACCCGGTCTACCTCGAGACTTTCGGGTCCTTCAAGGCCAATCCCGTTCCGATGGCTTTCGGCGAACTCTATTCGGCGCTGGAGACGCGCACGGTCGATGGCGAGGAGAACCCCTTCACGGTCATTCTCTCCAACAAGTTCTACGAAGTGCAGAAATACGTTTCCGCCACCAATCACACCTTCACCCTGAACATCATCCTGGTGAGCAAGGCCTTCTGGGACAAGCTCTCGCCGACCGAGCAGCGCCTGATGCGCGAGGCGTATGAGGAAAGCCGAGGCTATCAGAAGGAGCAGACCCGCCTTCAGACCGAAAAGGCCCTGTCGGAATTGCAGGCGAAGGGCATGCAGTACAATACCGTCGCGCCGGAGGAGCTCGATCGCATGCGCAAGACGGCGCAGCCGGTCGTCGACAAGATTTCCGCCAATCTCAAGCCGGACGCGGTCAAGCTCTTCAACGACGAACTCGACCGCATCCGCAAGGACGTGAAGTAGTCGACCTTGTCAGCATGCAAGAGGCGGAGCCGACCGGTCGGCCGGCTCTTAACCTGACTTTGCCCGGACGGCACCTATGGCACGATTTCTAGACCTCTATTGCACCTTCCTGAAGGGCATCATTGCCGCATTTCTTGCGGTGATGGTGGTGCTGGTCTTCGGCAACGTGGTTCTGCGCTACGGCTTCAACTCCGGAATCACGATTTCCGAGGAGCTGTCGCGCTGGTTCCTGGTCTGGCTGACTTTCCTCGGTGCGATCGTGGCGATGCGCGAGCACGCCCATCTGGGAGTCGATACCCTCGTGCGGATGCTGCCGGCTTTCGGCAAACGCATCTGCTTCATCATCAATTACGTCCTGATGCTGTTCGCCGACTGGCTTCTGCTCTCGGGAAGTTGGCGTCAGACGATCATCAATATCGACGATCGCGCGCCGGCTACCGGCCTGTCGCTTGGCATCTTCTATGGCGTGGGCGTGATCTTCGGCGTTTCGGCCGGAATCATCCTTCTCTACGACCTGTTCCGTGTCATTTCCGGACAGGCCAGCGAAGCCGACATGGTGGCCGTCAAGGAATCGGAAGAGCACTGATGTTGTCTCCCCGTATCGTGCCGCCCGGCGCTCACATCCTGAAAATCACCGGGATCGCGCCATGACGATTGCCGTCTTCACCTTCTCGCTGCTCG
This sequence comes from Bradyrhizobium nivariense, assembly GCF_029846695.2. NCBI lineage: Bacteria > Pseudomonadati > Pseudomonadota > Alphaproteobacteria > Hyphomicrobiales > Nitrobacteraceae > Bradyrhizobium > Bradyrhizobium nivariense. Next base: position 31,728 of record NZ_JARWCR020000086.1, read on the forward strand.
GCGCCATGGCGCTAGGCATGCCGATCGCCTTTGCGCTGATCGTCTGCGGCGTGGCCTTGATGAGCACAATCGACATGTTCGACGCCCAGATCGTGGCGCAGAACATCATCAACGGCGCGGACAGCTTTCCGCTGATGGCCATTCCCTTCTTTATGCTCGCCGGCGAAATCATGAACAAGGGCGGTCTGGCCAAGCGAATCGTCAACGTTGCGCTCGTGGCAGTCGGACATTTTCGCGGCGGACTTGGTTACGTCACGATCCTTGCGTCCTGCATCCTCGCGTCGCTCTCGGGCTCTGCGGCGGCCGATGCCGCGGCGCTGGCCGCCTTGCTGGTGCCGATGATGGTGGCGGCGGGCCACAAGAAGTCCTATGCGGCGGGTCTGGTGGCGGCCGGCGGCATCATCGCGCCCGTCATTCCGCCCAGCATCGGGTTCGTCATCTTCGGTGTCGCCGCGGGCGTGTCGATCTCCAAGCTGTTTCTGGCCGGGATCGTCCCCGGGCTGTTGCTCGGGGCAGGACTCTGCCTGGCCTGGTGGTGGGTGGTGCGCCAGGAGAACCTGACGCCCCCGCCAAGAGCATCGCTCTCGGAAATGGTGAAAGCGGTGGTCGACGGCTTCTGGGCGCTGATGCTGCCGGTCATCATCGTGGTCGGCCTGCGTTTCGGCATCTTCACGCCGACGGAAGCCGCAGTGGTCGTCGCCGTCTATTCGCTGTTCGTCGCGACCTGCATTTATCGGGAATTGAAGCTGTCGCAGCTTTATGAGGTGTTCGTCTCCTCGGCCCTGACGACCAGCATCGTGATGTTCCTGGTGGCCGCGGCGCTGGTGTCGTCCTGGCTCATCACGGTGTCCGAGATTTCGGCACAGGTCGTCACCCTGCTGAAGCCCTTCATGGGCAACAACACGCTCCTGATGCTGGCGATCATGGTCGTGGTGGTGATCGTGGGAACGGCCCTCGACATGACGCCGACGATTCTCATCCTGACGCCGATCCTGATGCCGATCGTCAAGGCGGCGGGCATCGATCCCGTTTACTTTGGCGTCCTCTTCATCATCAATAATGCGATCGGCCTGATCACGCCGCCGGTCGGTATCGTGCTGAATGTGGTTTGCGGCGTCTCCAGGATCAGCATGGAGGATATCATCAAGGGCGTCTGGCCCTTCATGATCGCGCAATTGATCGTCCTGTTCGCGATGGTGCTATTCCCGGGACTGGTGACGATCCCGGCCAAGTGGTTCGGCGGCTAGACGCGTCGGCAACAAAAGAAGGAAGAGCGAAAATGGCCGCAAGGATCGTGATCCTCAACGGACCCAATCTCAATTTCCTCGGCATCCGCGAGCCCCACATCTACGGCGCGACGACGCTCGAGCAGATCGAGGCGAGCTGCCAGGCGCTGGCCGATCAGCTCGGAGTTTCGGTGTCGTTCCATCAATCGAACATGGAGGGCGAACTCGTCAGCCTGATCCAGTCCGCCCATGGCAACGCGGACGCAATCATCATGAATCCCGCGGCCTATTCATTCACCTCGATAGCGCTGATCGATGCGCTGAAGATTTTTGAGGGCGTGAAGATCGAGGTGCATATCTCGAACATTCATGCGCGGGACGAGCTGCACCGCCACTCGATCACCTCGAGTGCCTGCACGGCGGTCATTTGCGGCCTGGGTCCTTATGGCTATCTCGCCGCGATGCTGGCCGCCGTTCAACGGCTGGGGCAATTGCCTGAGACGATTCCGCCGGCGCTGCGCGGGCTTGCGGCCGACGGCAAAGCGTAGGCAGGGAGGGCGGGATGCGCGGCACGGGATTTCTCGCCATCTGGAGCGACGTCGAGGCACACGACCTGGTCGACTACCGGCACTGGCTGACGCGTGAGCACACGACCGAGCGCGTGACGACGAAGGGCTTCCTGGCATCGCGTGTATTCCGCGCGGCAAGGGACGACATCGACCGCTTCTTCATTCTGTATGAGCTGGAAACGCCGGAGGTCCTCGACGGCGAGGCCTATCTGGCGCGCCTCAACGCCCCGACGCCGTGGTCACAGCGCATCATGCCGAAGCTCGGCAATTTCATGCGGGGAGGGGGTGTCATGATCGCGCGGGGAGGGC
>NZ_JARWCR020000087.1:0-33433 GCF_029846695.2 Bradyrhizobium nivariense
TTGAGAATCGAGGCGCCCTCGCGGTCCCAACATGATCGAGTAGGTCTCCCCGTTGATAGAGACCGGCTGTGGAACGATGCGCAAATTCGGCAACAGCATTCTGTTGTCCAGCACATCAACCAGGAAACCCGGGACCGGCTGGGAGCCATGCTGCCAATCGTTGCCGACGAGATGTCCGATATCCTCTAGTTCCTGAGGTGCGCCTGATGGCCCGATGAAGAACGGCGATCTGACGCCGGAGCTAGGCACCAGCGCAGACTGAGCATCGTCACGCATCTCCTGCGGCGTGGACGGCAGATCAACCAGAGAATCAAGACCGCGGTAGATCTCTGACGTCCGATTCTGCGCTGTGGACGGCAGATCAACCAGAGAATCAAGACCGCGGTAGATCTCTGAGGACCGAGCTGGCGCGGCATCCGGAATTGGCCGGATGCTCGCCTCATAGTCGGACGACAACGACAGCCACTCACTTGGACCAAAGTCAGGCGGCGTCGGCAAATCACCGAGGCTGAATTCGGACGGGGACAGCACTCGCGGCGACCAAGCTGGCGCGAGCGGCAGCCACTCGCTCGGGTCGAAGTCGGACGGCACTCGCGGCCACGATAAGCTCGACCCGGCAAGCGGCGATTCCTGACTCGGCCGCTCAGGGAAGGCCACACCCAGCGCTCTGTTTGCTTCGACGAGCCGTAGGTACGGCCCAAGCTGGTTGAGTAGCTTGTTCAAACTCCCGACGTTCCGTTTGGCTTGGGTGAATTCCCGGTAATCTACGTTCAACGACCGTTGCTGCTGATCATTGCCGTTGATTCGACTCACTATGCTCTCTCTACCCGTGGTTCGGAGCCAATCACTGAACTTACGTTGCGCCCAAGCAGTATTCCGCACATCTTTCTTTTTCGATTGGGAAGCCGGGTCGGATCCGAGCTTGCTTAGCTGTTCCTTGGCCGCGCCATCGATGATGCTGGCGTCGTCGTCATAAGGATGAAGCCGGCGAGGATGAAGCCCGTGCTGGAGCTCGCCGCGTAGGTACCCCCGAAGATTGTTGATCCCCAATCTGATTGCCGAATAGCCAATGTCTCGCTTGAACTCCGAGATATCTTTCTGCAATTGTTTCTCCTGCTCCTCACTGCCGTTGAGTCGACTCTCTATGCTCTCCCTGCCCTCTCTTTTCAGCCAGTCACTAAGCCTGCGCTGATTACTAGCGACGTTGAGGATAGGCTCCCTCTCTTTGGCAGTCGATTCAGGTCCAAGCTTGCCCAAGGCTACGTCAGTGGCGCCGTCGATGATGCCGGCGTCGCTCTCATCAGCACTCAAAGTACGGCGCCCGATGACGCGTGGCCCCGGTCCCAGTGTTTCGAACCCTCCCCCGTCAGGCTGAAGCCTTCGGAGATGGTTCAGGGCCGTAAAGAGGCGGCCATTGTGGTCATTCTCCTCGCCGTAGGCCATGATGTCCTCGGCTAATTCGTCAGTTCGAAACCGAGAAGTCAGGGATGGCTTCTGTTTGGCTGTGAGCCACTCAGCAAAGTGCGTAAGAACATCCGTATGAGTTCTGAAGGTATTGCCGGGAACATTATGTGCCCGGGCTGCTGCCGCGTACTGGCTAATGAGTAGCGCGTCTCCGGTAAGGGGCGGCGGAGAAGGAGGAGACAACAACTCGCCGGCGCGGGACTTCCGAAGCGCTTTCAATGCGGTATGCACTCGCTTTATGCCCCCCGCATTCACAAATTCATTCGCATGGGCCTTCAACTGAATAGGGTTTTCAAGCAGGCTAGCCAGTGTCAAGTTGTTGGACTTTAGAAAGTCGCTGAACTGGCCCAGATGTTCCACCATCTTCTGAATGCTGCTGGGAGCATAACGGCCTGCAGCCGCGCGCGCGAACTCGGAAATGAGGGGCGCGTCCTCTTCGGATGCGCGGCTCCGCTTGTAGCAATCGATACGAAGCTCTGAATAGACCACATCCGACGCCGGGCCGCCGAACGACTTTTCACCGCGACTTCCTCCGAAGACTTTATTCCTTGTCCTCGCGATGGGCTCCGGTTCCGATGGTGCTGTATAGCGCGTGCTGCTGAATAGCCTGTCACGCACGTCAGACTGCGATGTGCCAGCAGCCGAGCCACCAAGGTGAGCGCGAGGCAGATCTACGCTGTAGCGCGCGCTGTTGAACGAGTTACCCCGAAGGTTGGACTGCGGCGGCATCGGCATCGAACCGCCAACGTCAGTGCGCTGGATACTGTCATGCGCCTTCGCGAGTCGGGTGTAGGGCGAACTCAGCTCAGCCGAGCTCTCATCAGGGGAGCCGAGTTGCAGCTCGCCCAACTGCTGCTCAAAGCCAGCTTGGCCCGAAGGCTCATTATCCGGCTCTTGCCGCGCACGCTGCAGCTCTTGCTGGTCAGCGTACCAATGCGTCCAATAGTTCGGATCGTTATAGCTCGGTTCCATACCACGCTCCCTAGATGAGATGACTCTTCATAGCTGCCCCAGAGCCAAACTCGGGTGCACTGACCACAAAGATTCCAGCTTCAGAAAGCCGATTGCCAAGACCGGCAACCAGAACAAGAGGGCCGTCGTCGCGCGCCGCTCCGAGTTCGCGCATTACTCACACCAGCCCCAACCTTATTGCCGCAGACGAACCCGCTGGCCTACTGGGCAGCAGGTGGCTGCGCGCGCCAACGACGATCCCTTCATAAGAAGGCCTGGATTCACGTCGCGGCTTGCACTAGCCTTAACTGATATTGGTTGCACTCAGAGGCTGGCCAGTACAGCCGCCAAGAATGCGCTAAGCCCTGCGCGCCATATCCCCCGAAAGCATGACGTCGTCGGGGAACGGGGATCCTGGATCGGAAATATGTTTCCCCATTTCAAAGTTCTTCTCGTCCTGCCCTTCTCCAGCGAATCGGAATCCGTTCTTATAGAAAAAGACGGAGGCCCCGTCGTCTATAGAAATGAGGGATAGACTGGAAAGGCCCGCTGACTCTCTAATCCAATCGGCGATGTCGACCAGAGCCGTCCCTATCCCTTTGTACCTGGGATCGGCCGCAACTCTTTATGTCGGTAATTCGCAAAGTGTCGCGCCTCGACAACACAGTCATCATTCCGATCTCATCGCGTTGACCAGCATCAGAAAACAAAGAGACACGTTGACCACCACCGCTATTGCTGATTGCGCTGTACAAGTTGATTATCCCTCCCCGCCTCCTGTCAACAGCGACAGAGGCTGGTGGGTAGGCTGCTAAAGCTCCCGAAAAAGCGGTCGTATCCGCGCCAGCAGCGCCGGCCAGCGCATCGCGCTGCTGGGCCAGACTCTGCTCGTCGGAGGGAACGTGGTCATAACTAATTCTCATGGTAACAGGTTTTTATTCGGACAACCTTTCGAAAACCTGACGGGACCGACGGGTGTTTCCGGAGCGCACTGGGCCTCATGAGACGTCCGTCCCTTTGTCGAAGCAAATCAGTATTCAGCCTTCTAAATGATTGCGAATGCCCTTACCGACGATCACCATCCGTTCGATCTGCTCTGGATAGTGCTGCAAGCACGTAAACGCATTTGTGATCCTATGGGGGTTACGATTTCATGAGCGCACCTGGCCGGACGCTTGGGTCTTCGTTCAGATAAAAGCGGCCTTCTGGTGCCTTAGCCATTGCGGTCCCGATTTCACATTCGACACCCGTGGTCGAGTTGGCGCGTCCAAGATCAATTCTCTAGCGAGAACGAAAAGGCGCCGCCGAAGCGGGCCTTAGGCTCGGGAGGAATTCAGCGCGCGGCTGTTTCTTAGGAAAAGCCGCGGCCTACTTCGCGAAGGAATCGACGTGAAGTTCGGTTTCATTGCGAAGCACCGGGGGTCTGGCCGGCGGAATGGTTGTGCGAGGCGCTCGGTGTCTCGCGAGGTGGGTTTTATGCGTGGCTGACAAGGCCACGCAGCCGTCGCGTCCAGAGTAACGAGGATCTCGGCGCGAAGGTCCGTGCCAGCTTCCTTGGGAGCGACCGGACCTATGGCCCAGGCGCGTGTGGCACGACCTGCTCGCCGAAGGGGTATCGTGCGGGCTGCATCGGATCGAACGATTGATGCGGCTGCAGGCCCTCAAAGCACGCCCGCGATGGCGGCGTCTGCCGCCGGATCTGGGTGAGCGGCAGGCCGCCGCCGTCGCTCCCAATGTGCTCGACCGCTCCTTCGAAGCAGCCGCTCCCAACCGCAAATGGATTGCCGACTTTACCTATGTCTGGACGGCCGAGGGGTGGCTCTACGTGTCTGCCGTCGTCGATCTGTTCTCGCGGCGTGTGGTCGGCTGGTCGATGCAGACCGCCATGACGGCACAGCTCGTCACCGACGCGCTGGAGATGGCAATCTGGCGACGGGGCAAACCTGACGCGCTGCTGCATCATTCCGATCGCGGCAGCCAAGGCGGATTCAATCGGTCGTCGCAACACCAATTATTTTCACTCATGACAGCAGTTCGTCAAGCGCCTCCGCTGGCGTTTTCCAGCCTAGTGTCTTTCTCGGGCGGGCATTGAGGGCCGCTGCCACAGCGGATATTTCGTCGGCGCTGTGGATGCTCAGGTCTGTGCCTTTCGGGAAGTACTGCCGCAGCAACCCGTTGGTGTTCTCGTTAGTGCCGCGCTGCCAAGGGCTTTGCGGGTCGCAGAAGTAGACCTGGATACCCGCATCGATCTTGAGACGATCGTGCTGAGCCATTTCGGCTCCCTGATCCCAAGTCAGCGATCGACGCAGTTCTTCGGGTAAGGTGATGACGGTGCGCGTGATCGCATCGCGCACGGCTTCGGCCCCGTGTCCCGCGAGCGCAGGTCCGTTCTTCACGCGCGGAGCTTCGCCATGCCCCGCCAACCGGGGAAGGTGCAATAGCATCGTGAAGCGCGTCGTGCGCTCGACCAGCGTGCCGATTGCCGAGCTGCCAAGACCGAGGATGAGGTCTCCCTCCCAATGTCCCGGCACTGCTCGATCGGCAGCTTCAGCAGGGCGCTCACTGATCATGATCTCCGGGGAGACAAAACCCTTGCCTCGCCTGCGTACGCGCGCTCTGGGCATCCGTAATACACGCCCTGTTCGCAAGCAGGCCGTCAGCTCGCGGCGCAGCGCCCCACGGCCCTGAACGAAGAGAGCTTGATAGATAGCTTCGTGGCTGATGCGCATCGTCTTGTCGTCCGGGAAGTCGATCGGCAAGCGTCGGGCAATCTGCTCAGGGCTCCAGGCTTTGGCCCATCGCCGATCCTTGCGCGGGCCATGCCGGCGCCCCTTCCACGGAACGACGGGACCAAGAACGGGAGCGCCGCTCGGGGCTACGACGTCGCCAGCAAGTCTCTCCTGCACATAAGTGCGCAAGGTTGCATTGAGCGCAAGCTTGGTCGGCTTGGGCCGGCGGGCGGATCGATCCGCATGCCATTGCGCAGTTGTTGCCCGATACTCCAACCCGCCGCCGCGGGTGGCCGCGTTGCGCCGCAGTTCACGGGAGACTGTCGAAGCAGCCCGCCCCAGGCGACGTCCAATCTCCTGTATGGAATGGCCCTGCACCTTGAGCAGTGCGATCTCCTCGCGCTCAACCAACGAGAGGTACCGCCCGGAGAGCGCCTTTGCCGAAGATCTGAACATCGCTGGTGGCATGCCGCCCGCCTTTCGGAATAATCTGCTTCCGACAGGTTGTGACAATCCGGCTTCCAGCGCAGCACCTTCGCTACTTAGCCCCGCGGCAATCGCCCGCCAAAATTTATTCTGTTCATTGCGTCCTGCAACAGACGGCCGTCCTGGCGCAATCCGAAACGAAGACACTCGACGATCGGATATCTGAGCCCTATGGAGTTCGAACGGAAGGCCGGATTAGCTTAAGCCGGTGTCAACAGAACCGGGTGCAGCTCACTCGCGGATCATGATGGGAGAGCCACTTAGAGAAAGCACGCTGATGAAGACGAGCGCCAGCCGCCAGCGGTTGCGATGGAAACGCCTCAATGGTCTCGAATGCGAGCGTCCGCACTTGCGGCACTTCATGACATATTGTGATGACTGCGACTTCTGCAATATTTTATGAATTAGCGCGCGACCCACTCTGAATATATATGGCAGCGCTTTGTCGGGAACTGGCGCATCTCGCTTCGACATGATCGCAACATAAAAATAGACGAGAAGAATAGGGGCACTCGATAGGTGACCACGTCCTTGCGCTGCTGCAGAATGATCTGACACAAGGAGCCCTTCTCAGACCACCATTCGTGAACTCGATTTCGGAAACTCCAAGCGAACGATCTGGCCTCGTGGCTCGACCTACAACAAGTGGAGCGGACCCGCGCTCGATTCAACGCCGAGCTGTTCCGAGTAGCACTTATCGAGAAGGCTCGATATTTCCTTCGATTAGCCAGAGCGGCCCGAATCTCGTTTTGAGCGCAAGTCGTCGTTCCTTGCTTCAGGCGAGCGTCGCATCTGCTGCGAACTAGTCTTACTGAGTCAGAGTGTCGCGGCCCTTGTCGACAGGGATCATATATTTGAGAAGACTCACTTTTCAGCGTGGGAGACTGAGATGGGTCTGACAAGATCGGGGGACGTAGCGTCGCGGTTGCCGCGCGGCGTGGTCCTGATGGACGCCGGCTATGGCACCGACACCGCTCTGCGTGGGAGTATTACCGAACTGGGCCTGAGCTATGTGGCCGGCATCTTGCCACAAACCTCGGTATGGGCGCCCGGAACCTTTCAATTACCCACATTTAGTCGAACGGGCTGAGGGAGCGCACAAACCATTGCATCGCAGGAATCGACCGTGATTCCTTGTCTGGCACCGATTCGCAGGGGGCGGTGCCAATGGACGAAGAAGCCGACGCATGGTTTGATCGCGAGCTCGCTGGCTGCAGCCTTGCCGACGAGCGCCTGAACAAGCGGCTCCGCAAACTGGTAGCGCAGATCGGCAGCGCCATGGGCGAAGTATTCCGCTGGTGTGCCAGGACTGGGCCAACACCAAGGCTGCATATCGTTTTTTCTCCAATGACCGGGTCAGTGAGGCGGACATTCTGGCCGGCCACTTTCAAATCGACGCGTGAGCGCACGATTGCCACCGACGGTCCTGTTCTAGTGCTCCATGATACGACTGAGTTCAGCTATCAAAGAGAGAGCTCAGACGCGATCGGGATCACCAAGAGCATAAACAGCGGCCGGGACAAGGCGGGCCGCCTGAGATCGCACACGGTTTGCGGCATCCTGATGCACTCGAGCTTGGCGGTGACGACCGAAGGGCTGCCGCTTGGACTGACGGCCGTCAAATTTTGGACCCGGAAGAAATTCAAGGGGACCGCCGCGCTTAAGAAGAAGATCAATCCGACGCGTGTTCCCATCGAGAAGAAGGAGAGCATTCGCTGGCTGGACAATGTCCGTCAATCCACGGAGCTGCTGGGCGATCCGGGACGATGCGTCCATATCGGTGATCGCGAGAGCGACATCTATGAGCTGTTCTGCGCGGCTCGAGAAGCCGGAACGCACTTCGTGATTAGGACTTGCGTTGATCGTTTGGCTGGGGATGGAGATCACACGATTGCCGACGAAATGGACGGGGTCGCCGTCAAAGGACGGCATTGTATCGACGTCAGAAACAACAACGGTGACCCCGATGAAGCCGTCCTCGAGATCAGATATCGCAAGATTCGCGTCTTGCCACCGATCGGAAAGCAGAAGCGCTACCCGGCGCTGACCTTGACGGTGATCCATGCCGAAGAGCGCGTGACGCCGAAGAACAGAAAGAAAATCGAGTGGAAGCTGATCACAGATCTGCCTGTTAGCTCCCGCACCGACGCCATTGAGAAGCTCGAATGGTATGCTTTGAGATGGAAGATCGAGGTGTTCCACAAGATACTCAAATCAGGCTGCAAAGCCGAGGAGTCGAAGCTTAGGACCGCCCAGCGTCTGACCAATCTGATCTCGCTCTTTTGCATCCTGAGTTGGCGGGTCTTCTGGATGACGATGCTCAACCGTTCCGCTCCAGACGCGCCACCAACCCTCGCGTTGACGGCGACCGAAATCGGCGTGCTCGATCGCCTCGTCAACGACAAACCAAAAGCGAGAAAGACGCTTTCGCACTATCTCATCAAGATCGCCCGGCTCGGCGGTTATCTCGCCCGCGCCAGCGATCCGCCGCCTGGCAATACGGTCATGTGGCGCGGGCTGTCGCGCCTCACCGACATCGCGTTGGGCGCCTTGGTCGGAGGAGAATTTGTGGGTAATTGAAAGGCCCGGAACCGGACCGCGGCCGCCGAAGAAGTGGTCGGAGAACGGACGACCTCCAAAACTGCTACGGCGTGATAGCAAACACCGACCGATTTCGGTCAAGAAGCTTGCGATCGGTCTGCCAGCGCATGCTTGGTACAAGATCACGTGGCGTAAGGGTACGACAGAACGCTTGTCTTCGCTCTTTGCTCGTGTGCGCGTCCGTCCGGCACATCGAGATTACTGGCTCGCCGAAAGCCGGCCGGAGGAATGGCTGCTGATCGAATGGCCAGAGGGTGAGGCAGCACCGACCAAATATTGGTTTTCTACGCTTCCGGCCAACATTGGGTTTCGTCAGCTGGTCGATATCACCAAGCTGCGCTGGCGCATTGAGCGCGACTACCACGAACTCAAACAGGAGGTCGGGCTTGGCCACTTCGAGGGGCGGGGTTGGCGCGGCTTCCACCATCACGCAACGCTGTGCATCGCCGCTTATGGATTCCTGGTCTCGGAGCGAGAAACGATTTCCCCCTTCAGCAACAGCCGCCACCAAAATCTTCAAGGAAGCTACTATTCCCGAAAATTATCGACCGAGGGGATCCGCCATTGCGGCCTGAACGGCACGTTCCAAATTCGATCGCGACCGTCCGAAGAAGATTAAGCGCTGCTCTCGTCGCCACACTATCTCGATGCCCCTGTGCACCAGGCCAATCTCCAGTCAAAGTGGCTATCGGAATTTATGACGCAGTAAGACTAGCAGTCTGCTGAAGAACCCCCTCGCCACGGAGGGAGCTTGATGATTCACTTTATCATCTCGAATCGGCGGAGACGGTCATGCGCGGCAGGTTTACGGATCAGGGCGGCCTGTTTTCGTACATCGCGCCGGATAAGCGTGTGCCAGCGAACCATCCGCTGCGGAAGGTCCGGGAACTTGTCCGGGATGTTTTGAGTGATTTGAACCGCAGCCTTGGAAGGCTCTACGCCGGCGAGGGGCGTCCTTCGATCCCGCCGGAGCAATTGCTGAGCGCCTTGCTGCTGCAGGTATTCTACGGCATTCGGTCGGAACGCCAGTTGATGGAGCAACTGGACTACAATCTCTTGTACCGCTGGTTCGTGGGACTGTCGCCGGACGATCCGGTGTGGGACCCGACCACCTTCACCAAGAACCGGGAGCGGCTGCAGAACGGCGATGTGTTCACGAAGTTCATGACCAGGCTTCTGCGTGGCGTCCGCCCAGGACGACAGACCCGTCTCGCGAGGAACGAGGTCGGCGGGATCTGGTTGATCCAGCAGGCCTCGCGCGATTGCCTGGCCTGCGAGGCTCCGCCCCCAAGCCGCCCAAAAAGCCCCCAAGGCGGGGCTACGCTCATTTGTCCACGGGCATTTCGCGGGTTTTTTGTCATTCCTAAATCTTATGGCATTAGCGTCGATTGCGTGAGTTTTCGAGGTAGTTCGCGCATTCTTTGGGCGTGAAGGCCTGAAGCTGAGACTTCATGTAGGCTTCGGACTGTCCTTCCAGCCCACGGACTGCCGGTCCTGCACCCCGCCGCCATCAGGCCGGAGATCAGCGCGTATTTGATCGAGGCCGAATAGCCGCGGAAATCATGGCCGGTGACGATCTCCTGGCTGACGCCAAGCTCGGCAATCAGCGCGCCCAGCCCCATGCCGAGCGCCTGCACGCCCATCAGGTTGATTTCCTTTTGAAACAACCAGCGTGCGTCCTATTCGCGAAAGCCCGTGGCCTTCACCATCGGCTCGGACTCGAAGGCATAGGTGTTGGCAGCAGTACGGACTTCGGCTTGGGAAACATCGAGACAATCTGTCAAAGACGGGGAAATTGACCGCAGCTACAGCGAAACGCTCAGGCCAAGGCAGCGCGGGTGAAAAACTCAAAAATCGCGATCCGGCGATCCGGACCGCAACCAAACTATCGCGGTGTCCTGCCGAACAAGGTCGATGTTCGATCGTTCCTGCTTGGCACGCAGTTCGATGCCGCGAAGAAGGCCGTCGCGCTGGAGCTCGGCGCGTAAGCGGCGACGCCTAAACCAACAACAGAGAAATCACCGATGAACGCTCAACCCGGTGAGACGGTGTCGATCACGTCCGCCACAATCGGTCAGTTCGGTCGCTATCTAGTCAGCGCGGGAACGAACCATTTCATTTCGGACCAGCGTGTTGCCGTCGGTGGCCCCGGCGAAGCGATCAACGCCGGCGAGTTGCTGCCGTCGTCGCTCGGCAGTTGCTCGCTCGGGCTGATCCAGAAGACAGCGAATGAACGAGGGATCGCGCTGCGCGAGGCCGGATCCGAAGTCTCGTTCCGGCGTCACGCAACCGATCCGACCCAGTACGAATGGATTCGTATCGCGGTGCGCCTGTCCGGCGTGACGGCGGGCGAGGCTGAGACGCTTGTTGCCGGCTTCACCGCGAACTGCCCGATCTGCAACACGCTGAAGCGTGGCGGTCCCGTCGAGATCGCGGGACTGTGAGCTGACCTATGCCTGACAAGAAACTGCATCTTGCCGCCTTTGTCTCCGCAGGTCCCGTTTCCGGCAGCCACGCCGGATGGCGGCATCCGAAAGCGGACGGCGACCTGCTCTCCGCGGCTTACTACCAGAATATCGGTCGGCTGCTGGAGCAGGGGCGCTTCGATCTTCTCTTCATCGCGGACATCCTCGCGATCCCGGACACGCTGGGCGGCAGCCTCAACAGCCAGCTTCGCTACGGCGCGCTGCGGCTCGATGCGCTGGTGGTGCTCTCGATCATCGCGGGTGCGACCAAGCATCTCGGTCTTGGCGCGACCATTTCGACAACCTACGCCCAGCCCTATGTCTGGCCCGGGCGCTCGCGAGGCTCGACCACCTCAGCGGAGGCCGCGCCGCCTGGAACATTGTCACCTCGTTCCAGGAGGCCGAGGCGCGCAATTTCGGCCTGACCGAGCAGCTCTCGCGCGAGGGGCGCTACGAGCGCGCCGACGAATTTCTCGAGGTCGTGACCAAGCTGTGGAATTCGTGGGAGAATGGTGCGCTGGTCCGGGATCGCCAGACGCCGCTGTTCGCCGACTCGGCGCGGGTCCACCGGATCGACCATTCCGGCAAATGGTTCAATGTGCGAGGCCCCCTCAATGTCAGCCGACCGCCGCAAGGGCGCCCGGTCTTCATCCAGGCCGGCGCCTCCGATCGCGGCCGCGATTTCGCAGCGCGATGGGCCGAGATCATCTTTGTGACACCCGGCCTGATCGACGTCGCCGTCGAATTCCGCACCGACCTGCGCGCCCGCGCGGTCCGTTTCGGCCGTGACCCGGACACGATCAAGGTGCTGCCTGGCATAGTGCCGGTGATCGCCAACACGGAGAAGCAGGCCAAGGCGCTGCAGCACGAGCTCCAGGCATTGTCGTATCCAGAGTCTGGCCTCTCGACATTGTCCGATCATCTCGGCGTCGACCTCTCGCGCTTCCCGCAGGATCAGGTCCTGCCTGAGAACCTCGACGTTCCCGGCGTCGAAGGGCACTACCGCGAGGTCGCCGAGCTGACGCGCCGCTCGGGCGTGAGCCTTGCCGAGCTGGGACAGCGCTACGGCGCGGGGAGAACCACCAGTGGATTTACCGGCACGCCCGGAGCGGTGGCGGATCGCATGCAGGAGTGGTTCGAGGCGGGCGCCTGCGATGGCTTCATGTTGCAGGTCCCATATCTTCCAGGCGGCTTGGAGGAGCTGGTCCACGGCCTCGTTGTCAAACGCCATCCGGAACTGCCCCCATTGCGTCATGAAGAACTGCCCCCGCCATCGGGATTATGATCTCGGTTGAAGGTTGTTTCCGCCGGTGACGGGCCGGAGGGAGGCGGAGCCGACCGGAGGGCCGTCACCGGCGGTCGGCGTCTTGATGAGGCCGCTCTTGCGCTTGGCGCGGAGCCGGTAGCTGTCGCCGCGGATCGTCAGCACGTGGCTGTGGTGCAAGAGCCGGTCGAGGATCGCGGTGGCGACCACGGGATCGGCGAACACGGTGCCCCATTCGGCAACACTGCGGTTCTAGGTGATCAGCATGGCGCCAGTTTCATAGCGCCGGCTGACCAGTTGGAAGAACAGATGTGCCGCGTCAGGTTCCAGCGGCAGGTAGCCGAGCTCGTCGACGATCAGCAGCTTTGGCTTCGACAACGCGAGCAGCTTCTCGTCCAGACGCCGTTCGCCATGCGCCTTGGCAAGGCCCGCGACCAGCGTCGTCGCCGTGGTGAACTGCACCGTGTACCCGGCCAGGATCGCCTCTCGCCCCAGCGCGATCGACAAGTGCGTCTTGCCGACTCCGGGCGGCCCGAGCAACAGCACGTTCTCTCCGTTGGCGATCCAACGTGACGCGGCGAGGTCACGGATCTGCTTTGGATCGATCGACGGCTGCGCCTCGAAGTCGAAGCCCGCCAGTTCCTTGACGGCAGGGAAGTGTGCGAGCTTCAGCGCCATCTCGATGCGGCGATGATCCTTGCGTGCGATCTCGCGCTCGCACAGCAGGATCAGCGTCTCACGCGCCGACAGGTTCGCGCGCGCCGCCTCGTCGAGCAGGCTGTCGAGCTGATCGCGGATGCCGGAGAGCTGTAATCGCGCCAGCATGGCATCGAGCGGATCGGTCGTTTCTTCCATTATCTTCTTTGCCCGCGCCATCAGAAGCTTCCTCCGACCACAGCTTCGTATTCGGCAAGAGGGCGTAACAACGACGGCGGTGGAGACGGCGCCAGCACCGCCGCGATCTCCGCCTGGCGGACCGCGCCATTGCGCCCAGCGACACCATCGAGATGGGCAGAGTCGACGATCCGCAGCCGGCGCCCCTCCGATTGCTTGTGCACTGCTACCTGGTGCAATCCATGGCGGATCCGCACTTCGCCGGCCGCGATCGTTACCGCCACGCGCTCGCCAATAAGGCGCCACGGCACCGAGTAGCTGTTCGTGTCGATCTCGACGGCGCAATCATTGCCGACGACGCGGGACAGTTCACGCAAGGATCCGAACGACGGCTGCCCGCCGAGCGGCTTCAACCGATGTATCTCGTCACGCGCGAAGCGGATGATCGGCGCCTCGCCGGTCGTGCCGTGGATACGAACGTTCGCAACCTCACGCTCCCATCTGTCGAGATGCGCCTCGAATGCTTCCCAACTTGGGAAGGAATGACCGGCGATCGCGTTCTTCTTCACGTAGCCGACGCCGTTCTCCGTCTTGCCCTTCGTGCGCGCCCGATATGGCGCGCAGGCGCGAGGACGGAAGCCCAAATGTTTTGCGAAGGCTATCAGCTTGTCGTTGAACTGAACCGACCGGCTCACCGCGTCGTGGCGCACGACAAGCGCGCGTGGATTGTCCATCAGCACTTCCTCCGGCACACCGCTGAAGGTCGTGAATGTGCTCTCGAGCCCGGCGAACCAATGCTCCTGCCTCTCGGCCCGGAACGCACGCACATGGAGCCGTCGCGAGTGTCCAAGCGTTGCCACGAACACGAATGCCTTGACTTTCGCCCCTCCGATCTCAACCAGGCGCTCTCCGAAGTCGATCTGCAGCTGCCGGCCCGGCGGCGTCTCAAACCGCGTCGTCGCCAGCGCCTCCGCCTTCAGCGCCTGGCGATAGGGCTGCACGGCGCGTTGCAGCGTCCGCCGGCTGACGGCCACGCCTTTCTCGGCCAACAGGTCCTGGCGCACCACGTCGGCATTGCCGCGATGCCGAATGAGCCTCTCGCGCAGCCAACCCTCAAGGCCGTCGAGACGCTTCGGCCGCTCAGGCGACTTGAACGGCTTCACCCCGCCCGCCGCCACGTAGTCCTTCACCGTGTGATGGCTGCAGCCCAGCTGCCGCGCAATCCGCTTCACACCCCACCCGCACGCCCTCAGGCGCATCATCTCCGCCACGTCATCCGGCGTCTTCATCACCTGCCCCCGTGGATCATTCCACGGCGAGCCTTCAGTGATTCGTTCCCGCTTCATTCACTCTCTCCTCAGTTATCCGAGGAGGGGGCAATTCCTCGTGACGCTGAGGGGGCAGTTTTCCATGGCGCGCGACAGCCTCGTGCCAGAGCTGCAACATCGAGGGCTGTTCCGCACTGAGTACGACGGCTCGAACTTGCGCGATTCTCTCGGCTTGCCCCGGCCGGCGGGCTGATGGTCGGCGCTGGCCCCGACGCAATGTTCTTCAGTTTCAGACACTCCCATGATACGCAGCGCACCCTTTTGATCGTGCGACGAATGTCCATTTACGGCCTGAAAAACCCGGGGCACAACCAGTAAGGCATTGATAGTGTTCAGCGCGCAGACTCTCAATCAGTGGCCCGGTCGGTGTTCATTCAGGCAACAAGCGCAGGAATCTCTTGTTCAATCGATCGCAATAATCGGGCGTTGCGCCGTTGCGCCTCCCCGCAACCAAGTTCGGACTTTACCGGTCCCGATACGAAAATGGCCCGCATCAAGCGGGCCATTTTTGTTTGGCGAGACGATCGCCGGCCGTCTCAGGCGATGACGTATCCCTCGGCTGATGCCGGCTGTTCGGTTAAATCAGCAGTACGCCCGCGAACCATGTCGAACTGGCCGGTTCGGTGCGGCGCCGCAGCGATTGCGACTCTGCCCACCACATAATTAGTGCACCGTCACCATAGTAATTCTATCCGACCGGGTCGGCTCTAAGATGCCTTTGCACCTTGGTTCGGCAGCTCAAAGAGAACACCCACCACTTCCAGTAAGTCGCTTAGCACAGGTAAGCCTTGCGAGCCGTCCAAACTAAGCAGCTGGGCTGGCGTGATTCCGTCAGGGTTGAGGCTTTCCAACACGACCAGCCTTTTGTGGACGCGCAGACGCTTGAAATACCTTTCTCCCGTCTCGTCCACCGCCACGACCAGCCGCCCTTCGAGGCGCTTTAATGTGTCAGAACCAAATGTCGTAGGATGAGTGACAAGAAATTGTCCGTCCAACGCGATAGGCTCGGCACTTCGACCCTGTACTTCAAACAAGCGCGCATTCGCTAAAGCTTTTTCGGCCAGAGAAAAGTCGCTTACCGCCACCACCTCCTGATTTACGATATGAGGCGCTGGGCGTGCAATGTGGGAGACGAACAATGTCCCCACGATCTTTTTTTGCTGCACCTTTTCTTTTTGGCGCGATCACTGGCTGAGGGAGTTGGTGAGGTTCGAGCGTTTGCCCCGTCAAGACGGCCATCGTCGGGTGGAGATCTGTCTCGCTGTGTCGATGAGCTAACAGTTGCTCGCCAAAAGTTGCGACGACAAAGCTGTGCTTGGTGACGGAGGCAAAGTTCGAAACAATCAGGAAGTCACCGATTCCTGCGACCGGATCAAGCGTATCGGCCGCTAGCTGGTAGATATCATGATTGAAGAGTTTTACAGGTTGGGCTGAATCCCATTCCTTAAGGGTGACGATTCCATCGCCTGCTTTTCCATCCGTTTTCGCCGCAGCGGCCACGCCGGTCTTCATTAGCGTAAGTGCCTTTAGCGAGTCCTTGTGACCGGTCGGGAACGCAACAACATTGTCCCGCCATGCGAACATTCGCGGCTCGCCAGCAGACGCTTCGAATTGTGCGCACACATGGAATGCTTGATGCAACTTGGGCCGAAGCTGGTTATCCCAAAACGTCCTTATATCGAGCGCCTGTGACCTTGCCCCTTGGGCTCAATCCAGTTTGAAGTTCGTACTGGCCCAAGACGAGGACCAGAGCATGAAGCGCAAGCGGTTTACGGAAGAACAGATCATCGGGATTTTGAAGGAGCACGAAGCCGGGGTTCCGATCGCCGATCTCTGCCGCAAGCATGGTGTCAGCGATGCCAGCATCTACAAATGGAAAGCCAGGTTCGGCGGGATGGACGTCTCGGAGGCCAAGCGACTGCGGTCGCTGGAGGACGAGAACACGAAGCTGAAGCGGCTTCTGGCTGACGCCATGTTGGACAATGCGGCGCTGAAGGATCTCCTGGGAAAGAAGTGGTGACGCCCGCAGGGAAGCGGAAAGCTGTCGCTCATCCGGTGGATGCCCATAGGATGAGCGAGCGGCGGGCGTGTAAAGCCATCGGCTGCTGCCGCATGACCATGAGATATCGGACGACCCAGGCTGACGATGCCAACCTTCGCCAGCGCATGAGGGCGATTGCCCAGGAACGCCGCCGCTTCGGCTATCGGCGGCTGCATGTTCTGCTCAGGCGGAAGGGGTATCTGGTCAACCACAAGAAGCTCTTCCGGCTCTATCGGGAAGAGAAGCTGACGGTGCGCCGCCGTGGTGGCCGCAAGCGGGCGATCGGGACCAGGGCGCCGATGCTGGTTCCGATGATGCCGAACGACCGGTGGTCGCTCGACTTTGTGTCGGACCAACTGACCTGCGGCCGCCGCTTCCGCAGCCTGACCGTCGTCGATGATTGTACCCGCGAGTGCCTGGCGCTGGTGGCCGACACCTCGCTCTCCGGCATCCGCGTGGCGCGGGAACTGGACCGGCTGATGATCGAGCGCGGCAAGCCCAGGATGGTGGTCAGCGACAACGGCAGCGAGCTCACCAGCAACGCCATTCTCGCATGGGCCGACCAGAGCCGTGTCGAATGGCACTACATCGCGCCGGGCAAACCCATGCAGAACGCCTTCATCGAGAGCTTCATGTATAGACGGCCCCGCGGGTGCAAGAGATTTCGACAGCGTTTTGGAGATCGGTCGGGTGCGTTCATGTATACGGCCTGTCATTGCGACCGATAACTTGGCCGCTGGCCCTGATGGAGATCGCGGATCGAGGCCTCATCAACGGGTCGCGCTTGTTGCGCTTAAAGCTCTTCGGGCTTTCTCGATCCCCAGCTCCGCCGGTTTCCATCATGCTGTCGTTTGCCCTCACACCTTAAAGTGGCCAGCCTGCTAAGCAGTTCATCCAGCAGCCTTAGCCCGATAGAACTCACCGGTCGTCATCATCGCCCAGATGATCCGAGCCAACTTGTTGGCGACGGCGATAGCGACGGCCATGGGCCGACGCCGTTCAAGCAGAGCTTCGATCCAGCCACCTCCGACCTGGGACCGTGCCTTTGGATACCGAACGACGTTGCGTGCCCCGATGACAAGCAAATGCCGGAGATAGGAATCGCCCTGCTTCGTTATGCGGCCGAGCCGGTCCTTCCCGCCGGTGGACTTCTGCTTAGGCGTCAGGCCCAGCCAAGCCGCGAATTCTCGCCCGGAGCGGAACATGGTCGGGTCCGGCACCCTCGCGGCGAGGGCCGTGGCCGTTATGGGCCCAATGCCGGGAATCGAGGAGAGCAACCTCGCCATCGGATTTACTCTCTGGATCTGAGCCAGCTCACGCTCGATAGCGCCGACCTGCCGGTCCAAATTCCTTCAGTTGGTTCACAAGAACAGCCAGCGCCATACGGGCAGTGGCAGGTAGCGCGAGTCCTCGTCATCCAACAAATCCACTAGCAGTCTGCTGAAAAACGATGAAGTTGAGAGCTTTCTTGTCTTTGTTCGGTCGCTGTCGGGGCGGAGCGCTGGAGGTTGGATGTCGTGTTCTGCCTGGCGCCGGGTGACCCGCGCGCGGCGTGGCTATGTAGCAAGTAGTTTGGGAATGCGGATCAGGTTATAGGCGATCAGATTGAGCAGGAAGTCGGCGGCGACCCGAGCGATGCCGCGATGTTTTGTCTTGCGCATTGTCCCATGCTGCTTGCCCCAGCCGAAGATGCACTCGACCATGGCTCGGCGTGATTGCGACATGCCATAACCCTGATGCCGCGTGGTTCGTTCGTCGATCGCGCTGTTGCGGGTCTTGCCGGTTTTGGTGACGGCCTGGTTCTGTGTCACATGCGGCGTCACGCCGATGGCGCGAAGGTTGGCGACGTGATCGGCGGTATCGTACGCCTTGTCCTCACCGGCCGTGATGCGGCGGCCTGCGGCTTTGCGTCTTGCCTTCAGCATGGTCTCCGAAGCCCGGCGTTCGGCGGTGCCATTGGCATGCGTGACCCTGCCGCCCACCGCCAGCCCATGCCGATTCTCCATGGTGGCGTGGCCCATATAGCAAAGCTTGGCCTCCCGTCCGGCTGCCTTGCGATAAAGCCTGCTGTCCGGATCGCTGGTGCTGGCATGGGTGTCGTTCTTGCGCTTCTGGCCGTGGAAGTTGGCGCCGTCATCATCGTCACCGCTGCCGTCCTTGGGACGAAAGCTCTTCTGTGAAGCCCAGGCTTCGATCAGTGTTCCATCTACCGAGAAGTGCTCGTCCGACAATAGGGGTTTGACCTGCGGATGGTTCAGAAGCCTGGCCATGAACTTCGTGAACACATCGCCGTTCTGCAGCCGCTCCCGGTTCTTGGTGAAGGTCGTCGGGTCCCAGACTGGATCGTCCGGCGACAGTCCCACGAACCAGCGGTACAAAAGATTGTAGTCCAGTTGCTCCATCAATTGGCGTTCCGAGCGGATGCCGTAGAACACCTGCAACAGCAAGGCGCTCAGCAATTGCTCCGGCGGGATCGAAGGACGCCCCTCGCTGGCGTAGAGCCTCCCAAGGCTGCGGTTCAAATCACTCAAAACATTCCGGACAAGTTCCCGGACCTTCCGCAGCGGATGGTTCGCTGGCACACGCTTATCGGGCGCGATGTACGAAAACAGGCCGCCCTGGTCCTTAAACCTGCCGCGCATGATCGCCTCTGCCGATTCGAGATGATAAAGTGAATCATCAAGCCCCCTCCATGGCGAGGGGGTTCTTCAGCAGACTGCTAGACCTTACCCCCAGCCGGCCCTGTCCAACAATGATTCCGAACTCCGCAAAGTGAGCTCGAATAGCGCAGGCGGTCATGGTTCTCTGGCGGACCAGCAGGCCTCTTGCACGGTGAAGCATCAAGAAGCCTTGGTTCTCGACGCTTTTGATGGGAACAAACCTCATATTGGGGCGGCTAACTGCTTCACAGATTGCGGCCGCATCAGCGGCATCGTTCTTTGCTCCCCGCCGCACATAGGGCTTCACATATGCTGGCGGTATTAATCTCACATCATGTCCAAACCGTTGAATCGCGCGCGCCCAGTAATGGGCGGTGGCGCAAGCCTCTATCCCAACCAGGCAGGGCGACACCGAGGAGAAGAAGGAAACGATCTCACCGCGCCGGAGGCGTTGGCGGCTGGTCACTTGACCTTGAGCGTCAACCGCATGAACGCGAAATACGTGCTTCGCGATATCCAAGCCAATTGTCACGGCTTCCATGATGATTGCTCCTGTTAGGTAGATATCGCCAGCATCGCGCCGGCGCCGAGGGAGCGGGGCCGTCTTCCCCATCAACGGTCGGCTGCGGGATGAGTTTTTGAACGAGACGCTGTTCACGTCATTGGCCCAAGCCCGCGTCGCGCTTGGATGCTGGCGGGCCGACTACAACGATACGCGACCGCACTCGCAGCTCGGATGGAGAACCCCGTCCGAGTTCGCGATGACCTGCCACCCGCGCCGGGATCTGGCGCTGCGCTATGCCGAAGGCTCCGCGCCAGCTCCCGTCGCTCCCACCGCCCAGCAGGGCAAATCCAGCGGCAAGGACGAACTCGGAACTGGATAAAACCTGGGGGCTAGGTCACCTGCGCCACTCCCAGAGTTTCGTTATCTTTGTGGTGAGGACCGTTGATTATGTTCATCTCTTTGCCGCCGCCACCCATAAGCATGTCAACGAGCTCTTTGAATGTCTGGCGGTTGAAAGGCGGCACGTGTGCCTCGCGCAAGCGCTTCAGCTCATTCCGCAATGAATCGAGGCTCATATCCGCAATCTCCGGGCTTTCGGCCCGCATCATGCACTTCAACAAATCTTCGCTGTAGACTCTTACAGCAGCAATAAATTGCCTCGCGACGGCGTCATCATTGTCGGCTTCGGCTTTGTAGTACAGCCGATCGACGTTGGTGCCGTTGACTATCGTCGCAACGGGAGACGCCTTGTTGAGAGGAGCAACTAAAGCGTGATGGCATTAGCTTCGATAGCCTGAGTTTTTGAGGTAGTTGGCGCATTCTTCAGATGTAAATGTGCCAAGCAGTTCGCCGATGGCGGCGCAGACCGTATCGACGGTTCGTGCTGCTGCCTTTCGGAGCAGATGTTTGAGCTTGGCAAAGACCTGTTCGATCGGGTTCAGGTCGGGTGAGTATTTTGGCAGGAAGAACAGCTTGGCTCCGGCGGAGCGGATGAGCTGGCGCACGGCTTTGCTTTTGTGGCTGCCGAGATTGTCCAGGACGACGATATCGCCGGGACGAAGGGTAGGCAGGAGAACCTTCTCGACATAGATCCGGAAGCTCACGCCATCGATTGGTCCCTCAATGAACCATGGCGCATCGATCCGATCATGGCGCAGGGCCGCCAGGAAGGTCATGGTTTTCCAGCGGCCGTGAGGAACCTTGGCGGTGAGTCTATGCCCGCACGGGGCCCATCCCCGCAACGGTGCCATATCGGTCCGGGTCCAGGTCTCGTCGATGAAGACGAGCCGCTCAGCTTCGACGCGACCTTGGTACTTTGTCCACTGGGCCCGCCGCCGTGCCACGTCGGGACGATCGCGTTCGCCAGCCACCACGCTTTTTTTTGAAGCTGAACTTCTCGGCATGCACGAAGTCCCACACCGAGTGATAGTCGACCTTCAGGCCACGCCCGGCAAGCTCGGCAACGAGCCCGCGTATGGTGAAGTCGCCGTCCTTGATCCGTTGCGACAGCCAGACCGCGTGGTCTCCCGAAACCGCCTTCGGCTTGTGACCGCCCATTTGCCCCGGAGCAACGCTGCCGGTCTCATCGACCCGTTTCATCCAGCCGATCGCTGTGCTGATAGCCACTCCAAACTGCTTGGCGGCCTGATTGCGGGACATTCCACCCTCAATCGCCGCCACCACCCGCTTGCGCAGATCGAGAGAGTAAGGCTTGCCCATCCATGCTGGCCTCCGCCCAGCCAGCATGGTGAATCAGAAACACACTGATTTGGGAATCCCAAATCGATTCAGCCTAACCCCATCCCGCTTTAGGCCCTGTTGCCCGCTTAACAGATGCTCGTCGACGAGAAATTGAAAGAACTGGCGTTCGTGCGTCGTAATGATCAGGTGCATTCCGAAGGGATCTGTCGGACCTGCATTGGCAAGGCGAGCGATCTCTTGCGCCCATTTACGCTTGTTGCGGGGATCAAAAGTGACTTGGGGGTCGTCCAAAAGGACAAGCGGCATGGGATTGGAGCCTGCCGCCTCGATTGTCTCTTCGCGCAGTGCAAAGACGAATGCCCATAGGATTGCACGCAGCCATGATGTGTTTGCGACCAATAACGCGTCGATCTGAAGACTGGGTTCGAAGCTGCCCTCGACATTGATTGCCTTGCGCCCGAGCGATGCGTCCTAGAACAGGAAGCGGTCTTTCAGGCGAATTTTGTCGAGAACCGCGCGTATGCGACCGGAAAGCGTCGTTATCGACCTTGCCGTTTCTGCCCCGACCAGGTGCTTTAATTCCTTGAGGGCTTCTAACGCCTCAATGATCGCTTCACGAACGCGCTGATGCTTTTGTATCGCTTCCCATTTTTCGACGGCTTCCGCCGCGGCGAGCAGATTGACAGCAAGCTGATCTAGAGGTTCAGCTTTTTCGATTGCTTGCTCAAGAGTGTGCAGTTGGCCAGCGATGGACCGCGTAGGTGGCGGATCATCTTTTTCTGCCGTCTTGCCGATGAGCTGCGACCACGCGTCACGAAAGGCACTCGCATTGCTTTCCCACCAAAGCGCGAGATCGGACACGACCTGAAGTGAATGCATGGTTTGGCAAAGGTCGATCACGGACTGAGGAGCATCCGGCGACAAAGTTTCCATGGTTGGTGCCGCAAAATCCGGGAGGGCGGCCGCCTGTTCATCGACAATCTCGTTCGTGAGTTTGGCGATACCGGTGAGCACGTCGCTGAAGGCGTCATTCGTCGCAAAGCGGGAACGCGCAGCTTCCGAATACGCGTTCTTCGGTACCATCGTGCGAAGAAGCAAGCCTGTCCCCCGGTGAGCGTTTTTCTTGACGACAGACATGAGCGGAAATTCACGAGCGAACTCCTCCACAGTCGGCAGGTCTTGCTGAAGTGGGGCGGCAGTGCAGGTGAGAGCTGATATTGCGCTACACCCATCGGCTTGCTCGCGTCGCGTAGAGCATATTCGACAATCACCTCGTTAGGGCCCTTACAGAGGATGATGCCGATCGTCGGTTGATCGACCTGGTGCCGGAGTTGGTCGTCAACGGCCGTGAGATAAAAGCTCATCTTTCCTGCGAATTCGGACAAGAACTTCAATCTTCAGTTCGATCACCACCATTTAGCTGAGGTGAATTGCCGCCTACCTACTCGGTACGCGACACAAAGACACGTTCGCATGGTCGGACCGAAAGTCCGTCACGCTCGAGAGATATTGGTAAAGACGAATTCGTCTCGACAGATTTCATGCCCATTCTAGTAAAGTCACGCACATTGGGTCTGTTGACCAAATGCGAGCGTCGTCCTCTAGGGCTAGTCTCATAATTTCGGTTTTCGCGATGTTCGACCTCGCCAACCCGGGTGCCTTTCGTCTGCAAGGCGAGCAGGAGCTTTGGGTTATGGCCGCGAAGGAGGTCCCGCCCGCCCCCCTCTCGTCGGCATGCCCAAGCCGCAAGCCGAGGTGCTCATCGGCGGACATGCGGCGGCGCCTGGACGTAAGACTTCACGTAGGCTAGCGGCATCATGCGGACCAAGTGCGCGAGCGACGTGATCTGGCGTGCCCAGAGTTGGCCATGCAAAAGCCATGGAAAAAATTTGAGAGAATAATGATCCTTAAGCGAACGAACCCGATCCCTGAACCATTCTGTCGCGGTCCCTTGGTTGTGCCTTCACTAGCAATATATTGTTGGGCGGCTCAATGCTCATACGTTTCTAATCGGATTCGCCGCCTTGCAATAGAGGATCGCCTAACCCAATGATCAAAGGTTGGTTGGACTTTCCAGCATTTGAATTGTTCGCGGTCCTCATCGCCCTTTACGCAACGACTGGCGCTGTCATTGTGATCGCGAGTTTCAGCCCTGCAACGGTTGTGCTGGTGCGCCGCGTAGAAGGCGTGGTCGCTCCGCTTTTCGGGACGGTCGGAGTGTTGTTTGCGTTCCTGACCGGATTTTTGGCCAATGATATAACCGATCGCAACCGTCAAGCGGCCCGCGCGGTGCAGTCAGAGGCGGCGGAACTGCGCAACATCTATGCTGTTAGTAACGCGTCCGTCTCGGACATGGGCAGCCTCCGCTCAGTGCTTGCGAAATACGTCGCCGCCCTCGTGGATGACGAGTGGCCGGCGATGGCGCAGGACCAGGAGGCCCATTCGGTTGAGTCCGTCTATGACGCTTTGCTGCGAGAAGTGAGCGATCCTCGGATCGGTCAAGCAGCGGGTGCTGCGGTGCAGACGGCCTTGCTAAATGCCGCAGTCGGAGCGGGCAGCGCGCGTTCCGAACGGCTCGCGTTAGCCTCGGACCGCACGATCGATGCCAAATGGATTCTCGTCCTGATCCTTGGCGTGGTGACACAGATATCGATCGGGTTGGTGCACCTGAAGAAGGCCGGTGCGCAAATTACGGCGCTAAGCGTGTTCTCAATCGCCGTCGTGATGGCGCTGGGACTCATTGGTCTGCAAGAGCGTCCTTTTTCCGGTGATATCCGAGTAGAACCGGGACCTCTGGCTGAGGTCGCCAAAATCGCAGCGGATTGAGGATGCATCAGCTTCTTGCGTTTAATGCAAACCATTCCCGCGTTGACGCAGCTGGGAGATCTGTCGCGCCCGCTCGCAGCAGCTGCGCTTGAGCGGGGACGAGATCGATATGCTGGAAGCCGTGCAGGGAATCGTCCTCGACGAGCATGGTAACGATACGCCAACTTCCTGTTGGTGCCAGTGAACGACGGCAGTGGCGGAATCGACGGCGGCGGGCATTGGTCGCTGCTGTTCGTCGGTCGACGCGAGCTGGAAAGATGGCTTATCACTACGACTCTTCCAGTGGATTTCACCTCGCTATTGCAAATCTCCTGGCAGCAAAGTTCGGCGCAACCTGCAGCCCGACCGCAGGGAAGCAACTATGATTGCGGCGTCTTTGTGGTGGAAGCCACACGGGAGCTGGTTCGGCGGTTGACGCAAGGGCAGCGTCCTGAGGACGGGCTGCGGCATCTCGCTGGGCTGATGAACTTGACGGATGCTATCGGTGAATGCGGCCATTGCCGTCCTCAAAGCGGTGGATAAAGATGAACCGAAGGCCAGCACGGCGGCGGCGACGACTGGATCAAGCTCATTTTCCGCCGCATGATCGAACGCGATTGGTCCGCGGACCAGGGAGGCGATATCTTCGTGGCGCGCGCTGATATGATCCAGGATCGGTCTTTGCGTCTCGCGGTTGTGGCCGCCGACGAAACCAGCTTCGGTACGGAAGCCGAGCTTCACGAAGCGCTCATCGCCGATCGCGATGCGCTGCACGCGTAGACTCTGCCACATTCGAGCGGTGCCCGTCCCGATCCCGATGACCATTCCCCATCGCTGGATACGGTCCTGCGCTGGTCTCTCGCCTTCTATTGACGTAGCTCGACTTTGATCCTTTGAGGACAAGAACGGCAGCGGCTCGCGCGAGCAGATCTTTTGGAATCTGGCTCACTGCAGCGCGGGCGCGTTCCTTGACATCCTGCGCAACAGACCCACCAGTCCTGGCGTCTTGAAAACGAGCGCGCAGAAGTCCGGTGTAGATTGGCGCGGACACGATGCCGTGCCGAATTCTGCCCGGAACTGGCGTACTGGAGCTCGGTGTCAACGGAGATTTTAAATCGGCGCCCCAACAGCCATTCATGGAGAAGCCAGATGCGACGTGTGTAGAGTTCTTGAAGCAGACGCCCTCTCTGGCGTGACTATCCGAAAGGTACCGCGTTTACCGTGAAGAAACGTCGGCAGGTAAATGGTTTGCCGCGAGAGGCGCTGGCGGAGACGATCGAACCTAACGTCAATCAGCGATACGTATGGTTTTGCAATCTCATGCTCGCGGCCGGGCCTCACATGAGCAAAGCTTAATGCGGGACGGCGCGTCTCTCTCCGCTTCGTGATGACCGGCACGGAGAGTGCCGTATAGGGTGCCCGTGCTTTCGCGCCCGACCGCATGTTCGAGCTTCCACAAGGATCAAGATGCCCTCACACCGAGCGACCGCCCTTTTCGTTGCCGCACTTGTTTGCACGACCTCGCTATCAAGCAGCGGCCTCCGCGCCCAGACCACGGTTACCTCCGAACCCCCCGCCAGCTTCACGCTCGACAACGGCTTGCAGGTCGTGGTGATCCCCGATCACCGCACGCCCGTCGTGACGCAGATGATCTGGTACAACGTCGGCTCCGCCGACGAGACGCCGGGCAAGTCCGGGCTCGCGCATTTCCTCGAGCATCTGATGTTCAAGGGCACGTCGAAGCATCCGGTCGGCGAGTTCTCCCAGACCGTGCTCCGCGTCGGCGGCGACGAGAACGCCTCGACCTCGGTGGACTACACCAACTATTACCAGCGGGTACCGAAAGAGCAGCTGCCGACCATGATGGAGTTCGAGGCCGACCGCATGACCGGCCTGATCCTCAAGGACGAGAACGTGTTGCCCGAGCGTGACGTCGTGCTCGAAGAATACAACATGCGCGTCGCCAACAATCCGGACGCGCGGCTGAACGAGCAGATCATGGCCGCGCTCTATCTCAATCATCCCTACGGCCGGCCGGTGATCGGCTGGCACCAGGAGATCGAGAAGCTCGATCGCGAGGATGCGCTCGCCTTCTACCGCCGCTTCTACGCGCCGAACAACGCGATCCTGGTGATCGCCGGCGACGTCGACGCCGCCGACATCCGTCCGCTGGTCGAGCGCAATTTCGGCTCCATCCCAGCCCAGCCCGCGATCCCGGCTCGCCGCGTCCGCCCGCAGGAGCCGGAGCCCGCGGCGCCGCGCACCGTGACGCTGGCCGATCCGCGCGTCGAGCAACCCGGCTTGCGGCGCTATTACCTGGTGCCCTCGGCGACCACGGCTGCGGCAGGCGAAAGCGCGGCCCTCGACGTGCTGGCGCAGCTGATGGGCAGCGGCAGCAACTCCTATCTCTACCGCGCGCTCGTGGTCGACAAGCCGCTCGCGGTCTCCGCCAGCGCCAGCTATTCGAGCATCTCGCTCGACCCGACCCAGTTCGCGATCTCGGCTTCGCCCAAATCCGGCGTCAGCTTCGCCGAGGTCGAGCAGGTGGTCGACGGCGTCATTGCCGACATCGCGCAGAATCCGATCCGCGCCGAGGATCTCGAGCGGGTCAAGACCCAACTCATCGCCGAGGCGATCTACGCCCAAGACAACCAGGCGGTGCTGGCGCGCTGGTATGGCGGCGCATTGACCACGGGCCTGTCGATCGAAGACATCCGGAGCTGGCCAGATCGCATCCGCGCCGTCACCGCGGAGCAGGTCCGCACCGTCGCGCAGAAATGGCTCGAGAAGAAACGCTCCGTGACGGGCTATCTGATCAAGGACACCGCGACCACCAAGCGCGAGGAGAAGCGTTCGTGAACCATTCCTTCCGTCCCGCAGGACACTTGCTACGCAAACGTCGCTTCGCGCTGTCCTTCGTCATCGGTGTAGCGCTCGCGGTGGTGGCGGTCTCGCCGTCGCAGGCCGCCGCGAAGATCCAGCACCTGACCTCCCCCGGCGGCATCGAGGCCTGGTTCGTGCAGGATGCGACCGTGCCGCTGATCGCCATGGAATATTCCTTCGCCGGCGGCTCGGCACAGGATCCCAAGGACAAGTCCGGCGTCGCCAATCTGGTCGGAGATCTCCTCGACGAAGGCTCCGGCGACCTCGACTCCAAGACCTTCCATGAGCGGCTCGATCGCCGCGCCATCGAGCTCTCCTTTAGCGCCACCCGCGACACCTTCCGCGGCAGCCTGCGCATGCTGCGCGACAACAAGGACGAGGCCTTCGACCTGCTGCGGAGCGCGCTGACCTCGCCGCATTTCGAGACGGCCGACGTCGAGCGCATCCGCGCCCAGGTGATCTCCACCCTGCGCGGTGAATCGACCAATCCGTCCTCGCTGGCCCACCGCAAGTTCCTCGAAGTCGCGTTTGGGGATCATCCCTATAGCAGGCCGGACACCGGCACGCTGGACAGCGTACCGAAAATCGAGATCGCCGACCTGAAGGACTATGCGCGCCGGGTCCTCGCCAAGGATACGCTGCGCATCGCCGTGGTCGGCGACGTCGACCCCGATACGCTCGGCAAGCTGCTCGACAAGACCTTCGGCAGTCTGCCGGTCAAGGCTGAACTGACGCCGATCCCCGATGTTGTGGCGGCCAAGCCGCCGCAGTGCGCCTTCATCCCGCTCGACGTGCCGCAAACCGTCGTCACCTTCGGCGGACCCGGCATCAACAGGCACGACGCGGATTTCATGGCGGCCGATGTGGTGAACCACATTCTCGGCGGCGGCATGTCGTCGCGTCTATTCAAGGAAGTGCGCGGGAAGCGTGGGCTGGTCTATTCGATTCCTGAAGCGCTGCTCTGGATGGATCACTCCGCGCTATTCATCGGCAACACCGGCACCCGCGCCGATCGCGCCGGCGAGACCGTCGATGCGGTCGAAACGGAAATCCGCCGGATTGCCGACGAGGGCCCGACGCAAAAGGAGCTCGACGAGGCCAAGTCTTACCTCAAGGGCTCGCAGATGCTGGCGCTCGACACCTCTTCCAAGCTCGCGCAGGCGCTGCTGCAATATCAGCTCGACAAGCTGCCGATCGACTATATCGAGAAGCGCAACGGCATCGTCGACGCGGTGACGCTTGATGATACCAGGCGGGTTGCGAAGAAGCTCTGGGGCGACGGCCTGCTCACCGTAATCGTCGGCCGCGCCCCCCAGGCGGCCGCCCAGCCGACCGCGGCGACCCCGAAGCCGAACTGATGTTTTCCTACGCGCACCTCCATTGCGGCTTACCCGCTCCCTACCCTCTCCCCCGCAGGGGGGAGGGTGCCTGAACGGGGCGCTCACCTCAAAGGCGCGTTGCAGATGACCGAAGTCATCGGGATCAGTAAGAGGCGCATCGGCCGAGGGGCTCCCTCCCTCTTGCGCTGACGGGATCCCGAAGTGATCGATCGGGATAGGGGGAGCCTCGCAGCTCCGCCCACCGGGTCACCGGAGGCGGTCGCCTGCCCCCCGTTCCCACAGAACGTGGCGTGCGGATTTCCCGCACCACGCTCTTCGGCAGTTGGTTCGCAGCTTTCACTACTATCTGTTCAAGTTTTGTTTCCCCATGTGGACGGCTTTCCCGTCCTCGGAGTGTCGGGTCGGGGAGGCCCATTGAAGGGCTTGCCCGCCGCTCAAATGGCTCGTGCAGGTTTCCCGCAAGCCGCTTTCATGAATGGGCTTTCATGATTTGAAGTGAAGGGATCAGTGAGACAAGGCCAACTAAAGCGGGATGGGGTTAGGCTGAATCGATTTGGGACTGAACGAAGCCGCTGGCGCGGCATTGCAGTGAGGTGACGGCCAGCTACCCATTTCGGCAGTCGGTGACGCCACGATTGATACCGGTTTTGTTTCGGCTGTCTTTTCCATGAATTCAGGCTGCCACGGTTTGCCTTGGTCGAGCAAACCGATCTCTTGCTTCGCCGAGAGGATATTCTCCCCGCCCCCTTGCAAGAGAGCCAGCATCGAGCGTGATGCCTATTGCACGATGTTCTCACTCGATGATGAGACCCTCAATAATGGCGGCGAGAGCATTCTGACCAGCAAGGGTAATCTCGGGCAATTGCTCTTTTGCCGATCGTCGCCCTTGACCGTCCGCGTTGTTGTGTTGAGCTGTGTCTGGTCCAAGACGTCGATGTCTCAAGCCCGACAGTAAGACGGCAGCATTCCGCCAGCGCAGCGAGAGGCGCGTTGTTTCTTCAGGAAACGCCCGCAGAACGTCATTGGCACGTTGGTTGCTTGAGATGCGGGGTGATCCGTTACGACCACGATCGCAGCCCTTGTTTAAGAGTTCAGATGAAACTTGCTCGATTGATCCAAATCAGTGTCATGCTGATGCTGCCGCGCCCGTCACGTGCGTGGCCGTCGCGGGGCCTCTCATCTCCTGATGGCGCTTCGGTCTCCCGGCGAGGACAGGATTGCTCTGCACCCGGAACTGGATGGAGCGACGCCAGTCCAGAGGTGCTGCGCACCATGTTCGAGGCAATGTGCCGCGAGCCGTTCCAACAGATTCGTCTGGCGGACGTCCGCCTCCAGCTGAAGCGCGGCGATCTGACACCAGCAGCAGCGGATGCGCAGGTAGTGTTTTCGAAGCTAACAGGCGGCGGGATGCCGTCGGTGTTCGCTCGTAGATAGGCAATTAGCCGATGCAGGACGGTTGGGAACTTCGAGAAGAAATGAGGCAACGAGAAGAGCTCAAAGCCAAGCTCTTCCGCGCTCAATCGGATGTGGCCAGGCGTAAGGCTGAGTTGCTGGACCTCGAGCACAGGATTCTGAAGAACCTTGACGCTAGCACAGAGCTGATCTGCTGGTAGCAGGGTTTGCCTGTCGCTCGCGCGATGAGGTCGCTTTGGCCTGATCGTCGGATTGTGTGATCGAAAGTGGGTGCTATGCAGAAAACGATCGATAGCAAGCGCGGAGTGGGTGCGGCTTCCGATGACATCCGGACAACCGCGAGTCCTGTGTCGCAATTTCGCGGGATCGATCATATTGCGATTGCTGTGCTCGATCTTGAGGCCTCAATTCAATTCTTTCGGGACGTGCTAGGTTTTGAGTTGAAGCGCCGTTTTCACATCAAGGGTCAAGCGACGGGCATGCTATCTGCTGAGTTCGAGAGCAGGGGCATCAGGTTTGTTTTGTGTCAGGGTACTGAGCCGGCTTCTCAGGTCTCAGAGCTCGTGCGGCGTCACGGCGTTGGAGTTGCTCATATCGCTCTTGAGGTCGACGACGTGGATGCTGCTGTAGAGACCCTAAAGTCTCGTGGTCTGGGATTTGACACGAATGTGATACGTGGCCCTGGACTGACACAGGCCTTCTCGAGCCGCTCCATTGAGACCGGGCTTAGCTTCGAAATCATTCACCGAGATGGAGAGAGTGGTTTCCTCGAATCGAACGTCCAGCAGCTTTTTGACCAGCTTGAACAGTCCGGCAAATATTGAGCGAAGAGGCGTACGGCCTTAGACCTCCAGTCGTGCTCCGACGTAGGCGTGATCTCCATAGCTCCGTCCTCCTCCAAGGCTCCATGATGGATTTCCGGTTGCAAAGTTCGGCAATGAATTTCCTGAACGAGGTCTCGAGTCGGTTTCCCTCAGCTGTCTCGCTTGCGTCTGGTAGGCCGAGTGACCGATTTTTCGATAGACTCAACCCCCATGCGCTGTTGAATGCATTCGGTGTGTATCAAAGGTATTGGGCTGGCGATCGTGGCCAAGTATGGTCTCAGTTGTTGCAGTATGGTCGAACAGCGGGAATCATCAACGAGCTTGTTGCGCAACAGGTGCGATCCGATGAGGGGCTCCCCGCTAAGGTGGATCGCGTCCTGATCACCTCAGGATGCCAGGAAGCGCTCGCTCTCTGCCTGCCGGCGCTGTGTCCCGAATCTTCGGATGTGCTCCTGGCCTGTAATCCCACCTATATTGGAGCAATTGGTGCAGCTAATGCTGCGAGGGTGCCTATTGCAGCGTTGTCCAACTCAGCGTCTTGCGTTGCAGACGCGATCGAGTCCGCCGTTGTGCAATTGGGCCGAAATGGTCGAAGAGCTCGGGCAACATATCTTATTCCCGATTTTGATAATCCGACAGGACGCGTCCTCGATGTGGTCGCACGACGGGAGATCCTCGAAGTGTGCGCCAAACATAGGATCGTCGTTTTGGAGGACAATCCATATGGGCCATTTCGGTATGAAGGAGATGCGGTGCCTCCGATGGCCGTTTTGGATGAGGTCGGAAGTGTTATCTACCTGTCCACATTCTCCAAGATGCTAAGCCCAGCTCTTCGCGTCGGAGCAGCAATACTGCCCGATACCATCTTTGGAGACGCAGGTGCTTGCCGGACACTTTGGGAAGATCTGGTTCAGCGCAAGAGTTTCGTTACCGTGAATACGAGCCAAATTAGCCAAGCGATTGTGGCGGGGCTCTTGATCGAACAGCGGACAAGCTTACGTGGCTGGATCCGGCCGGCGCTGGATTGGTATCGTGCAAATCGCGACCTTATGTTGTGTCAGCTGGACGATGTGTTTTCGCCTTTGTCGGACCAGGTTCGATGGAATCGTCCTGCCGGCGGCTTCTTTCTGACTCTCGATCTTCCTTTCAGATTTGACGCGAACACCGCGGACGAGTGCGCAACGCATTACGATGTCATTGTTATGCCGATGAGCTTCTTCGCACTGGATAACTCTCAAGACTGCCGGATCCGATTGGCGTTCAGCTCGGTTGCTCCCGAGCAAATCTCAACTGCTGTGAGAGGTTTAGGTCACTATGTGGCGCGGCGCGTCGGGCGGGAATTGCCCAGGCTACGCGACGGCTTGGCTGGAGCGTGAAGATGGCCCATCGGTCTCCTCCGGTGCACGCCGGCGCGCGTCTCTCGGTGGCCACACGCTCGGCGCGTCACACACGTGGAGGTTTTGTCATGGACGTGGGTTACGAACATCACGACATATGTGTGTTGGCCTCATCGAGTTGCGAAGTCGGCGATTGGGGTGGGCAACGACCTGCAGCCTCACCAATTGGTTCTACCGTCTTTGTTGGCGGTGGTACGCTAGCTATTAGGTGTGCAGAGCTAGCAATGGAGATGGGCTACGTCATCGGCGCGGCCCTTTGTGCCGACGCCATCTTCCGCGATTGGACCGCTCGCGCCAATATCTT
This sequence comes from Bradyrhizobium nivariense, assembly GCF_029846695.2. Taxonomy (NCBI): domain Bacteria; kingdom Pseudomonadati; phylum Pseudomonadota; class Alphaproteobacteria; order Hyphomicrobiales; family Nitrobacteraceae; genus Bradyrhizobium; species Bradyrhizobium nivariense. The sequence continues at coordinate 31,996 of NZ_JARWCR020000087.1, forward strand.
GTGCCTAGCGAGCGTTGAAGAGCTTGCCAAATTGCTCAATACCGAACCGGTGGAGTGGATATTTTCTGTTGCCAATCCGTTCATATTGCCGGCGGATGTGTTTGGGCGAGTGCGTCGAGGCGCTTTCAATTACCACGACGGTCCCTTGCCACGGTATGCGGGAGCTCATGCGACGTCTTGGGCGCTGCTGGCCCAAGAGACCGAATATGCCATCACGTGGCATCGCATAGATCATGGTGTTCATACGGGTGACCTGGTGGTTCAACGCCAAGTCCTGATTGGACCTACCGACACCGCCTTAGGCCTGAACCTCAAATGTTATGAAGCCGCAGTCGAGGGATTCCGCGAGCTTTTAACTGGGTTAACGAACGAAAGGCTTGCCGCCCGTCCGCAGGCGCTAGCGGACAGAAGCTATTTTCCGAGGCGCCGACGCCCAGATGCTGCGGGCTGTCTGCGATGGGATAGATCCGCGCAAGATCTCTCAGCGATGACGCGCGCCTTAGACTTTGGGCCGCATCATTCCAATCCTTTATGTCTGTCCAAGGCTCTTGTGGGCGATGACGTTGTCGCAGTCAGGTGCTTGGAGGTGTCGTCTGGCCACTCGGGCTTATCGGCGGGTTCCCTGGTTGAAATCCACCCCAGCCACTGGCGTGTGGCGACGGGTACAGAGGATGTTGATGTTTGGTTTGACAGCCCGGATGGTGAGGCTCTGGATGCGCGGGCACTCGCGAGGCAGTCCGATCTGGATCTAGGGCATCGCCTCCCGATTTTAAGCGATGACGAGGCTCGGGGCATAACTGTTGCCCATGAAATGCTGGCGCCTCGGGAGAGTTTTTGGCGGCAGCGGCTTGAGCAGTTCAAAATATTGCAGCTTCCGTTTCTGTCGGCTTCAGAAGCTGCGACTCCACCCATATGGCAGTCGAGTTCGTGGCTCATTCCAAGTGCTCTAGCTAAGCTGTCGCCATTTGATCGCACGGAATACCTAATAACTGCTTGGCTGACCTATCTCACTCGCGTCACTGGCGAATCACAGCTCCAATTGGGATGGACGCCCGCACAGAATGGATCGCGGGCCCGGTTGAAGGCGGCGGAGGTGATTGTCGCTTCCGTCGTGCCGATGGAAATTACCATTGATCTTGGTCATGATTTTGCAGGGGTGCGCAGGGTGGTCGCCGCCGAATGCGCCGAGCTGAGCGAGCACGATAGCTTTGCGCGGGATGTGATCGCGCGCTGCCCGGCATTGCGGGTGATGGAGGTGCTGCGATCGTGCCGGCCCTGGCCCATAGGCGTCACGGTTACTGAAAACGGCTGTTCCGCTGCTGGTGATCTGGCTTCGCGCCCGAGTTCTGAAGCGGTCCCGTCGGGCCATTTGCTGACGTTTGAGGTTTGCGCTCTGGATGGGAGCTTTCGATGGCACTTTGATGCAAGTCGCTTGGCG
>NZ_JARWCR020000088.1:0-33407 GCF_029846695.2 Bradyrhizobium nivariense
GGCAACAAAATCGAACTGGCTTTCTGCGGATCCCAACTACGATAAAGCAGGGCCAGACTAGTCGCGGCTCGCAATTCCCAGGCGAGGGCAGATTGCTCGCGAGCAAGCTGGATCGCATGTTGATAGGCAGCCACCGCCTCGTCTTCGAACCTGCCGCCTCTGGCCGCCAGGATATCGCCCTCAAGACGAAGGAATTCAGGGAGATACAGTAACTGCCCTTTTTGCTTCATTTCAACGACCAGCTCGTCGAGCAAATCTTTGGCATCCTTATCGAGACCTTCACGAGTTAGCGCCTCGATCACTGCGATACTATGGTAAGCCGGATTATAACGGGATGATCGGACAGCCTCAAAGCTATCCATGAGGGTCAAAAAGCGGTTTGTAGTGTCCGACGCCTTCGTACGGAAAGAGAGCTCGGCCTCTAACGAAGCGGCCAAGACAGGAAACGGCGCAACTGCGTGTTCTCGTGCGACCGTTCCTAACTGCGCGATAAGCTCGCTTGCCCAACTCCAATTGCCGCATTGCATGGCAACAATTGAAGCAGCATATCCCGCACTAACTCCTGCAATTGGATCGCCGAGCCGCCCGGAGAGTTCCATGAGCTTGTGGACGGATGCCTCAGCCTGTTTGGGACGACCGACGAGCCAAAGGATGCCGGCTTCGCTTGCCAATGCGCGAACCCTTTGGTCGTTACCAAACCTGATTGTATTTATCTTGCGTTCGAGTGGCGCCTTTTGGAAGGCCGATCGGCAGCAAGCTTCGGCTTTCTCCTGATCTCCAGCGTAATAATAGGAGCGGCTTAGCATCGCATCGGCCATTGCGATGGCATCAGGATCCTTTGTTTGCTTCGCCACATCTCTTGCACGGAGGGCGATGCGCATCGCCGCTCTGTTATCTCCGCTTCTGCTCAGAAACATGTGATAACCGCCGAGCACTCGAATTTGTAGATCGTGATCTTCAAGGGAGGTAGCGAGTTCTATGGATCTAAGCACGGCGCGGTTCCCATCGTCGAAGCTTCCGCGCGTGATCGCCATCGAATACGCGTAAGCGTATTGGAGCATCATTTCATGCCGGGTGTTTCGATGGATATCATCCAAGTTCTGAAGTGTGCGCCCGACCCAGTCTCGCGCTTCCGTCATCAAACCAAGTTCGACAAAATATAAGCCGGCGCCCGCGGCAAGTTTTGCCGCCAGAGCGGCATTGCCCGACGGTGAGAATATCCATTGGAGCGCTGCGCGCACGTTGCCGAGTTGATCACCGATGCTGGCATACCCTCCTTCTTCAAACAGCCGAATCTTCTCGGACCAGGCGCGATCCAAAAGCTCCGCGAAGTAAGTGGCGTGACGTATGGCCACTCGATCCAGTTCAGCCCCGTCACGCAGCTTTTCCAACGCGTATGCGCGTGTGGTTTCGAGCAGCCTGTAACGCGCAACGACACCTCCGACATCAGCGGAAACGAGAGATTTCGCGATAAGGCTTGCGACGTGATCGACGACCTCCGACGGCTCTATGCCGTCTCCTGCGGCAACCACGCTCGCCGCTTCCATCGTGAAGCTTCCGGTGAAACAAGCGAGCCGACGCAGAATTGATTGCTCGGATTTATCGAGAAGAGCATAGCTCCAATCGTGAGTTGCGAGCATCGTCTGGTGACGTTCGATGACCGCATTGCGTCGCGGCGAGAGGAGACGCAAGCGGTCATTGAGACGCAATACGACTCCACGCAACCCGAGCGTTCCAACATAAGCCGCGGCCAACTCGATTGCCAGCGGGATACCGTCCAGCTTGGCGCAAATCTCTGCAACGATTGGTGCTTCTGCGTCTCCGATCGCGAATTCAGCCAAATTGTCCGAAGCACGCTCGATAAATAATTGCACGGCCGAATAGTTTTGCATCTCGAGCGCGGTCAGGCCTTCCGACGAAACCGGACAATCAAGCGAGGGCAGATGATACAGGTGCTCACTTTCAACGCCTCGCCTATCCATAGCGCGCGCTGGAAAATTACGGTAGCTTGTGAAGGCTTTGCTGTAATGCGTACCCGAATCCGATCGCCTCGGGGCCAAAAGGCGATCATGCGACCGCTTGATCCTTCTCACCTGCAAAGTTGGGACAATCCCAATAATGAGGAAATTTGGCTTGAGCTGGCGCGTGCCATTGGACGGCAGCTTGCGCGGGATGAACAAGGCGTTTCGGGGCAGTCGATAGGGGAACGGGATGGCGACACCATCACAAAAAAAGAGGGCCGCGATATACGCCCGCTACTCGAGCGACATGCAAAAAGTGACCTCGATTGATGGTCAGCTATTACTCTGCCGGAAGGTCGCCGTACGCAATAGCCTCGATGTCGTTGGTGAATTTAGCGACGCTGCAAAGTCTGGCCTTACCGAAGACAAGCGCGATGGCTATCAACGTTTGCTCGAAGGTGTGCGAAAGCAAGACTTCGACGTGATCATCGTCGAGCATTTCGACCGCTTGTCGCGCGACCCCGCCACAATCCAGCGGCTCAAGCAGGTGTTTGAGTTCAACCGCGTTGAGCTGATGGATCAGAAAGGTGTTTATGCGACGGCGACTGACATCAGCATCGCAAGTCTCTACAATACGATCTACAAGCCACAGCTCGCCGACAAGGTTCGGCGCGGGCACGATAACGCTGTCAGCAACGGAAGAATTCCCGGCTCATACGCCTATGGTTATCGGCCGAGGCCGGGCGCGCCTGGCGAGCGGATGATCGATGAGAGCGAAGCGAAGATCGTACGCCGTATCTTCATCGAGTATACGTCGGGCCGTTCAACGCGAGATATCGCCGCCGATCTCACCCGCGAAGGCGTGCCCTCGCCTGGGGCCACTCGTCATAAGAACAAGGCTGGTCGTACCACCTGGAATCATCAGTGCATCACTGGCGGCCGCCATGGTCGCGGCATTATGGGCAACGAACTGTATATCGGCGAAATACATTGGAATGTTCGCTCAACAATTCTCAATCCGGAAACGCAGAAGAAGCAGAAGCGCCGCAATCCGGAAGAACGCCACATCATTGTCAAAAACGCCGAGCTGCGGATCGTTCCCCAAGCGCTCTGGGATAGAGCGCAGAAGGTTCGCAGTGAGCGCGCTATCCACATGTTCGGACCGACCGGCAAGCCGCGGCGCCGCCCCGTGGTCCCGCGCAACAACGAGCATCCACTTGCAGGAGTCCTTCGGTGCGGCGTTTGCAATGGCCATATGCGAATCGCTCAATCCTCCCGGAATGGCGGACCACGCGCCGCATGCGCCAACGCGCATCAGCGAAGCACCTGCGAGCATACCCGCAGCTTTGATATGGACGTTCTACTGAAGGATGTTGCGGAGAAAATGGAAGTAAGATTGCTTTCTCCGAAAGCCATTGAAGAGGCGATGCGTGCCTGGAAGGAGGAGCGGAAGAGCGATCAGCAAAAGAACAGCGAACGCTATAACCTAGAGCGTCGGCGCCATGTGCTGAACACTGAGATCGAACGCTTGTCATATGCGATCGCAAACAGCCGTCGCAAGCCGGATGAGTTGGTCAAGCGGATAGATGAATGTGACGCGGAGCGGGAAACTATCGAGGAGCGCCTGCGGTTGCTCGGCAACGGTGGCGAAAACGTGATCCCGTTCGATCATCCGAGGTTTGGTGACCGATATTGTTCGGAGGCAAAGAGACTGGTCACCGCGCTCAAGACAAATCCGAAGGCGATCGAGACTCGTGTCGCTTTCCGTAACTTGGTCGACTGCATTATAGTGCATCCGGTGCGCAAGCGGATGCCCTAGGAATACACACCGTACTTGAACGCCGCAGCGCTTTTCAGCACGCAGCTTTTCCCAGAAAACTGTCTCAAAACAGGGAACATCAGCACGTTTATCTGTTACGACAACGTCCAGTCAGAGAACTCTGGCTTGCCGAAATCGCAACACAGCGCCTTGATTTCATTGGGGCGTTGGAGGGCTATAGCGTAAACAAGCGTAGATTTCTACGTCCCTTCCAGCGCGAACCGCAGCACCTTCGGGATTCCCGTCAATGGCGCCGAAGTCGTGCTCGCCGTGCGGATCGTTATCCCGCGTGAAGCTGTCGAACCTGCGCACCGCTTCGAGCAACTCGGCCAGACGATCCGGTTCGAGGCAGGTCACGCCCCGGGGTAAGCAGGACGGTACCGCCAATGACAGGTTGCGCCGGAAACTGTCGTTAAGGCTGCGGATTTTATCGGTTTGGGTGTCGTTGAGCATTTGAGTTTCTCCCGTTGGTTATCGGCTGCGCCATCGCGGCTGGTCGGGAGAATTCGAGACCGGCAGGACCGAGCGGGCAGGCAAGGAGGCTCCGCCCGAGGGCTCCCGTCTTTGGGATACGGGTGGATGCCTTGCCGGCACGCACTGCCGGCCTATTCGCGCGACCTTTACGGCCGCGTTGGCAGCGCCAACGAGAAGGTCAGCTCGATCAAACAAACTGCTAAGAACGTCTCGCGGGTGCGTATGACGGTCAACCGGGCAAGGCCGCACCGAGGGCGAGGAAGCTCAAGCGCTACGGGCGTCGAAAGCGGTTGGTGCCTCCTGCATTGCCGCAAAAGCGCAAATGCGATTGTACGTCGGTCGCGGCAGCATGGACCGCCACAGCAATAGGAGGAAACAAGAGCAGGTCATGCGCGTGCGCGCTCGAAAGACCTTTTTGCAGAAGGTCTAGAGGATATCTGCGGCCATCGGCCCCTCCTCGAATGCCTTGCCCTCCTTTTCGAGCGTTTTACGGCGGCCGTCTGCAGCGGCAACAAACTGACTAAGCTTGTCGAGGTCCGCCTTGATAGCGTCGAACTTTGGAAGCTCGGCCGGCACTCCGACCGATTGATCATGCCCCGAGAACTTCGAGCACCGCGTCATCCCGGCAAAAACAGCCTTATAGTCAGCCTTTTCGACGCAGGCAGACCGCAGCTTCATTGTCGCTATGTTGGGCCGGAACCTCCACACCACCCCGGCGAAGAGGATCAGCCTGGGTCTCGATTTTCTCCATCGCGTTCACCGCGCCGCGCCACTCGTAGATTTGCTGGTACTTGTCGCCCACATAGATCATTTGGGCCGGCTGCTTCCGTAGCACGTCGAGCACAACCGGATTGGTGTCCTGCGCCTCGTCGAGAAGAATGAAGTCGGCGGCAATCGCGTGACTGCTGAGAGCCCACAGTTTCAAGTAGCCGTCGTGACCGAGCGGCATGCCTGTCGTATCGAATCCCACGTTGAGAACGACGGGCGCCCAAGGTCGCCGCACGCAATGACCTCGATTTCGTTGGCGAATTTGTCGACGCTGCAAAGTCTGGCCTTACCGAAGATGCGCGCGACGGGTATCAGCGATTGCTCAATGGTGTGCGAAAGCATGATTTTGACGTGATCATCGTTGAACATTTCGACCGCTTATCGCGAGATCCCGCAACTATCCAGCGCCTGAAACAGGTGTTTGAGTTCAACCGCATTGAACTGATGGATCAGAAAGGCGTTTACGCGACCGCAACTGATATCAGCATCGCAAGTCTCTACAATACGATCACAAGCCGCAGCTCGCCGACAAGGTTCGGCGCGGGCATGATAATGCTGTCGCCAACGGACGAATTCCCGGCTCATACGCCTATGGGTATCGGCCAAGGCAGGGCACGCCTGGCGAGCGGATCATCGATGAGAGCGAAGCGAAGATCGTGCGTCGTATCTTCATTGAGTATACGTCGGGCCGTTCAACGCAAGATATCGCCGCCGATCTCACCCGTGAAGGCGTGCCCTCTCCTGGGGCCACTCGTCATAAGAACAAGGCTGGTCGCACCACCTGGAATCATTAGTCCATCACTGGCGGTCGCAATGGTCGCGGCATTATCAGCAACGACCTGTATGCGAGATACATTGGAACCTTCGCTCAACAATCCTCAATCCGGAAACGCAGAAGAAGCAAACGCGCCGCAATCCAGAACGCCACATCGTCGTCAATAACGCCGAGCTGCGGATCATTCCGCAAGAGCTCTGGAATCGTGCACAGAAGATTCGCAGTGAGCGCGCCATCCATATGTTCGGGCCGACCGGAAAGCCGCGGCGCCGACTCGTGGTCCCGCGTAACAACGAGCACCCGCTTGCCGGAGTCCTTCGGTGCGGCGTCTGCAACGGCCACATGCGAATCGCTCAATCCTCTCCGAATAGCGGGCCGCGCGCCGCATGCGCCAGCGCGCATCAGCGAGGCACCTGTGAACATACCCGCAGCTTTGCTATGAATATTCTATTGAAGGATATCGCCGACAAAATGGAAGTAAGATTGCTTTCGCCGAAGGCCATTGAAGAGGCGATGCGTGCCTGGAAGGAGGAGCGGAAGAGCGATCAGCGAAAGGACAGCAAACGCTCCAACCTGGAGCGTCGGCGCCGTGTGCTGAATACTGAGATCGAACGCTTGTCACATGCGATCGCAAACAGCCGTCGCAAGCCGGATGAGCTGCTCAAGCGGATAGATGAATTCGACGAAGAACGGGAAACTGTCGAGGAGCGGTTGCTGGGCTGTGGCGGCGAAAACGTGATCCGTTCGATCATCCGAAGTTTGCTAGCCGATACCGTTCGGAGGCTAAGAGACTGGCCACCGCGCTCAAGATAAATCCCAAGGCGATCGAAACGCGCATCGCTTTCCGGAAGTTGGTTGACTGCATTATAGTGTATCCGGTGCGAAAGCGGATGCCCTACGAATACACGCAACACCTGAACGCCACTGCCCTTTTCAGTATGAAGCTTTTCCCAGAAAGCCGCCTTAAAACAGCGAAGATCAACACGTTTGGCCACTACGAAAACATCAATGCTGATTCCACGATGTCGCAGCAGAAGCCTAGCGGTTTCTTTCATTGGGTCGCTGGACGGCTAAGCGGTTGCGGCAGGCATGAGAGAGATCCTCAGCCGGAAATTCGACGGGTGGCGCAAACCGCTAAGTTTTAATTATGAGTTTTCTGCATAGTCAGGCTTAGCAAATTCGTCAATCTATAAACTTACCCTTTGGTTTCAAATAATGCTATATTGCTAATCATGACTGAGCTTTCTGGACGAAACTAAACCTCCTCGAACATACCCTCCCGGAAGGCCTCTTGGTCGATGCCGGGTGGATGACGAAGCATGGCTATTCGACAGGTCTGCGCAGCCAATATGTCTCGGCTGGCTGGCTGGTTCAGCCGACGCGTGGGACTTTCAAGCGTCCGCTTGGCACCCTGACATGGCAGAAGGCCGTCATATCGCTTCAGACACTGCTTGCGCGCCCCCTGATCGTCGGAGGGCGAACAGCGCTCGAACTGCAAGGCTTTTCGCACTACCTCCGGGCTCAGGGGCCGACCGTCGTTTATCTGTACGGTCCCGATGCTACGCCCGGATGGCTCTTCAAGCTTCCGCTCAAAGAGCGCTTCACATTCCGCAAGAGCACAACGCTCTTCAAAGCCGATCCGGTGACGAAGGGGCTCAAGAACTTCGCCTGGAATGTCCAGAGCAATACCGGCGCCGCCGCCGATGAACTCCAGGCAGGCCCATTCAAGCAGATATGGGGTGAGAGCGAATGGCCGCTGATCGTCTCATCGCCCGAGCGTGCGTTGCTTGAACTGTTCGACGAGTTGGCATGATGGCGGATCACCGCCATCATGGCGAAGGCGAGCATTACCATTGACACGTGGCGATGCCAGCCATGCCAGGAACGGCTCTCATTGTGATCGAGCCCGAACTCGTTTTTGGCGGTCTCAAAACTGTCCTCGATCGCCCAACGATGGCCTTCGACTGCCACCAGCTTTCGATGGCTGTTCCTGCCGGGCACCAGGTGGTGAAGAAGGCGAGATCGCCGTCGGCGATGCGGCGACGGATCAGAAGACCGCGTGTCCACAGGCCGTCATTTGCGCTGTTGAACTGCCCGGCATCGAGATCGGCCAGTTCGAGATAGCACCAATCGTGCAGCCTCGGTCCTTTGGTTCCGTCCCCTGCTGACAGGCGTTTCCAGTCGGACGGACGCCGCATCGAGGCGATGTCCGCGGCGGTGCCGGAGACTAATCGTCGCTTGCCCCAGGATCGGAACACATGAGCGCTGCTGACTCCGAGCACATAGCCTTTGCCCGCCTGGCGTAGTTGCTGTTCGATGTCGCCGACACCGTAGACGGTGTCGCCAGCAACCCACTCGAATGGGACAGCCGCGGCTATCGCCGCGTGCGATCATTCTCGTCGCAAGCTTCGGCTTGGTCGCAAAGCCCGTATCGGGGGGCACGTATGCGGCTTCCAGGCGCTCTGGATCGTCGGTCCATTCCTTCGGAAGAACAGCGCGCGGTCGATGAAAGCATGACCGTGGCGCGAAACGTAGGCTGCGAAGACGCCGATCTGGCAGTTCGTGATCTTGCCCGCCGAACCAGTGTATTGCCGCGCCACTCCGCACGACGCCTTGCCCTGTTTGAGAAAACCGGTCTCGTCGATCACCAGGACCGCTTCAGGGTCCGCCAGATGCTCGATGACATAATCGCGGACGATATCGCGCAGAGCATCAGCATCCCAGTCCCTGCAACCCAGGATTGCCTGTTGCCGCCATGGGCCAGGATCGCCAGCTGCCTCCGCGCATCCAACCGGTCTTGCGTTGCTCGTCTCCAAGCAGACCTTCCAGAAACAAGCCTGCATTCTTCGCAACACGCTCTTGCCCGAACAACGGGCGTATCCGCTTCTTGATCTCGCGAAGCGACGCCGCCCACAACGCAAGCGTCTCTTCAATCGAAGCTGCCTGCGTCCACGATCTTCGAATCATGGTTGCCCATGGATTCAGAAATCTTCAGAAAGGGTTCGCGGTAGGGACGCTCATTGCTGAGCGCCCCCCGCACAGATCCGGACGAGCCCAATTAAGGCATCCGACTCCTACCTTGGGTGTGTGACGGCGAAACGCTGTTGCGGCCATGGATGGAGGATACGGGGTTGAGGAAGCCAGTCATCCGCCAACTTCGTCATACGATCCCAAGTGAAGCCGCCTCGTTGGCTGCGGCGCCGAAGCGTTCGCCGCCAGAGGTCGGTCACGTAATAGCGGAACGCTGAGAGCGCCCGCCCGTTTGCAGGAACCGCATAGTAGGCGAAGTGGCCGGAGATGACCTGTCTCAGCCATTTACCCTGGACGGGGATCGGTTGGTGCATTCGACGCCGCAGCTCTGCCTTGATGTCCTGAAGCTTCGTCCGCAGACGGTCGCGACGGGTCTTCCTTTCGAGCAGGAAGTTCCCCCGGCGTGACTTACCGCAGATGTGGATGAAGCCCAGAAACATGAAGGTCTCCGGTTTGCCGAGCCCTCGTGTCTTGCGATTGGTCGCCGCATAGCGACCGAACTCAATCAGGCGGGTCTTGTCCGAATGGAGCGTCAACGCGAATGCCTCAACCCGTTCACGCATCGCATCAAGGAAGCGACGAGCGTCGTCCTCATGCTCGAAGCCGGCCACCAGATCATCCGCATAGCGCACGATAATCATATCGCCGTGAGCCTCCTGCCGTCGCCAGCGTTCGGCCCAAAGATCGAAGCAGTAGTGCAGGTAAACGTTGGCGAGCAGCGGCGAAATCACCGATCCTTGCCCCGTGCCCCTGTCGTCCACGGTTACGACCCCGTCTTCGAGGATGCCCGCCCTCAGCCATTTACGGATCAGGCGGATGATGCGCTTGTCACCGATGCGGTGCTCCAAAAACTGGACTAGCCAGTCTTGGCTCACACTTCCGAAGAAGTTTTGCACGTCGGCGTCAAGTATCCAGTTCACCTTCCGCGTGGTAATCGCTACCGTCAGGGCGTCCAACGCATCGTGTGGCCCCCGGCCGGGTCGAAACCCATAGGAGAAGCCGACGAAGTCGCCTTCGTAGATGGCGTTAAGCACCATGACGGTCGCGCCCTGGACGATTTTGTCTTCCAGAGCCGCGATCGCCAGCGGCCGCTGCTTCCCATCCGCCTTCGGTATGTACGTCCGGCGTGACGGTTGCGGCCGGTACGCTCCCCGGTGGACCCGTTCGTGCAGTTCCCTGAGCCGGGGCTCAAGGTCGGCCTCGTAGTCCTGCCATGTCACACCGTCCACGCCGGGGGCTGCTTTGCGCTTGAGCGCGTAGAACGCCAAACGGAGCGTGTCAGTGTTGATATGGTGGAGAAGCGCCGTGAACCGCTCTTTCTTCCCAAGCTTTGCAGCTTGCCGTACGCGGTCCAGCGCCTGGGTCACACGAGCCCGGCTCTGCGTCCGGTGCGTGCTTTGCTGTCCCACGTTCCCCTTGGTCCCAGCCCTTGGCTCCATCGCCTCTGCCACCGGAGCTCCGGCTTTATTCGGCGACTTCGTAGCTACTATGGCCGAGTCAGACTTCTCCTGATCGTTCATCGGCGGCTATGGCTCCTCGCCTTCCCGCCGCGGACCAGGCTGCTCAGTGAGCATCTGGCCGACCGAGAGAGCTCCCGGTTCCCATACAAGAAGCTTCTGCACATGCCAGGGTCTGCGACCACGCCGAAACGACTGGGCGCTCGCGATATCGCACCCCTTCGTGTTGCCTTCCGCTCAGTTGACAGCGTCGGCTCTCGGGAAAACATTCTTTCGCGGCTCAATGGCTGGCCTATGCACTCCCCTGCCGACGCTTCGCCGACACCCTCACGGATGCCTACGCACGGCTCGGGGCCGACGTGGATCGCTACTCCTTCATCGTAGTGGACTTCCACCACCTTGTATTAGCCCGATCGCTTATATTGAGCCGTTCCGTGAGGAATGGCCCAGCCCGGGTGGCCGCCCGAGCTGGGTCGCCGTTCGATCGGATCGATACCCACCGAAGCCTTATGGGCTGTCTGACGTAGCGAGATCGCGATCGGCACTTCATCGGGACCCGAATGGTTGAACGAACTTAAGGTTCGCATAACAAGGGAGGGATCGACGAAGATGACCAAGCATACCACGACCTGTGCCGGGGTCGATACCGGCAAACGGAAGCTTGATGTGGCGATCGATGGTTGCCGCGAGCAGCTGCAGGTGGAGAACACGTCAAAAGGTCACGAGGCTTTGCTGGTGTGGCTGCGACGGCACCACGTCAAACGCATTGGCATCGAAGCAAGCGGCGGTTACGAACAGCCCGTCGTCGCCGAGTTGCGGCGCAAGCGGTTTGTGGTTGTGGTGTTTCAGCCGGCTCAGGTCCGGGCCTATGCTAAATTCCACTTGCAGCGGGCCAAGAACGATAAGATCGATGCCGCTCTTATCGCAGCCTGCACGGCAGCGGTGCGGAAGATCCATGCCGCTCCCGATCCCCGGTTGCTGCCATTCGCCGAGCAATTGACCATGATTGATCAGATCGGTGAGGATATCGCGCGCCTCAAGAACAGGATCGAGAGCTGCCGCAATGCGGGGATTAACAAGCTCTGGCACGAGGATATCGCTCGCCTGGAGCAGCGTGAGAAGGCCGCACTCAAGGATCTGGTCGCTTCGATCCGCAAGCATCCTGACCTTGCCAAGAGGCTTGCGCTGATCAACAGCGTCGACGGCATCGGGCTGCCGACCGCCGTTGCCATCCTGGTGCGCCTGCCTGAGATCGGTCAGATCACGCGGGAGCAAGCTGTCGCTCTCGCCGGCCTTGCGCCCTATGACGACGATAGCGGCGACCAGGTCGGTGTTCGGCATATCGAGGGAGGACGAAAGCGGCTGCGTCGCGCCCTTTATACCGCTTCACTGGCCGCGTCTTTTCGATGGAACCCGCAGCTCATCAAGCTCTACCAACGGCTGACTGCAGCCGGAAAGGAACACAAGCGCGCGCTCGTTGCCTGCGCCAGGAAGATGCTCATCTTCGCCAACACAGTGGTGGCTCGCGGCACGCCGTGGTACGGCGAACCGCCGATGGGATCATTCTCTGTCTCTTAGTTCGACCGGGACGTGTTTCTTCGTCCCGACCTACGCCCCCTCGTGACGTCGCGCGCAGCGTCCGTCAAGGATGGCCGTCGCTTGCTAGAAACCTCATGCGATCCGGCCCCAGGCCACGCCTTGACGGACGCGAGCACGGCGTCATCATGGCAGGTGTCGACGATCTGAAACGCGCGACACAGGGCCACGATTTAATGGTTGCTACTCCTTGCCGGTCTCCCGGCGCACCAACTGTAATGCTAGCCCTGCGCCTCCTCGGGCGGCTGGTCCTCGGCGATCGCCCGCCAGGCGGCGCCGTCGAGGTCGTCATACTGGCCGCTCCGAAGCGACCAAAGGAACGCGACGAGGCCCGCAAGGCCGAGCATCAGCGCCAGCGGCACCAGGATGACCAGGATTTCCATCACGCGATCTCCCGCGACGCGCGGCGTGCGCGCAGCGAATTCAGCATGACCAGAACTGACGATCCGCTCATGGCTGCCGCAGCGATCAGGGGTGTCACCACGCCGCTGATCGCGACCGGCACGGCAAGGACATTATAGCCGATCGCAAGCCAGAGGTTTTGCCGCATCAGGCGCAGCGCTTGGCGCGAGGAGTCGATCGCCGCGACGACCGGAGCCAGCGGCCGGCCGAGGAAGACGAAATCGGCCGTCGCCTGGCTGAGATGGGCAGCCGAGATCGGCGACATCGAGACGTGCGCTGCCGCAAGCGAGGGCGCATCGTTCATGCCGTCACCGACCATCAGCACTTTTGCGCCGCGCTGCTTCAGCTCCTCGATCCGCGCGACCTTGTCGGCAGGCGTGACGCCGGCGCGCCACTCGGGAATGCCAAGAGCATGGGCCGCAGCCCTCACCGCCGGCTCGCGGTCGCCGGAGAGAATCTCGATGCCGATATTGCGTGCTTTCAGTGCCGCGATCACGGCCTGGGCATCCGGGCGCAGACCCTGACGCACCGAGAGGATGACTCTTTCGTTTCCCTTGCTGAAGCCCACGATGGAGGCTTCCGGATCGAGATCGGCGCCGGCGCCGATCTCCGCCTCGGCGCCGCAGAAGGATGGACGGCCAAGGCGAATCTCGATGCCGTCGATGGTTGCCCGCACGCCCTGCCCTGCCTCCTCGATCGCACCGACGATCGGCGATCGGACGTCCGCGGACTGCGCGACCGCGGCAGCCACCGGGTGATGGCTCGACAGCGCAAGTCGGCCGGCGAGCTCGAACAGGTCGGCAGGTATATCGGCTGCGTTCGTCACTTCGAGCTCCGGCAGCGTCAGCGTGCCGGTCTTGTCGAAGATGACATGATCGGCTTCGGCGAGCCGTTCGATGGCGTCGCCCGAATTGAGCAGCACGCCCGATTTGAACATCGCGCCCGAGGTCACGGTCTGCACCGTCGGGATTGCGAGCCCGAGCGCGCAGGGACACGTGATGATCAAGACGGCAACGCCTGTCACGATCGCATCGTGCCAGCTAGCGCCGGCGATGACCCAGCCGAGGATGGTGAGGAGCGCGGTGGCATGCACCACCGGCGCATAGAGTCGCGAGGCGCGGTCGGCGAGCCGCATGTAGCGCGAGCGCGCCTGCAGCGCGTTGTCGAGCAGCCGCGTGATTTCCGCGAGCAGCGTCGCCGCGGCGGCCGCGGAGACCCGCACCCGCAGCGTGCCCGAAATGTTCATCGAGCCCGCATAGACCGGCGTGCCATGCTCGGCCATGACATAGAGCGTCTCGCCGGTAATCAGGCTCTGGTCGATCTCGGAGCGCCCCTCGATCACGGTGCCGTCAACCGCGCAGCGCTCGCCCGGCCGCAGCAGCACGATGTCGCCGGGATGGATCGCCGCCACCGGCACCTGTGAAATCTCATCAGCTCCGACGAATTTCGCCGCGGTCTCCGCCTTCAGCGCGGCGAGGTTGCCGGCGACCGCGCGGGTCCGCCGCCGCATGTTCTGGTCGAGGAAGCGGCCGACCAGCAGGAACGTCAGCAGCATGATCGCCGCGTCAAAATAGGCGTGCTCGGCGTGATGGATGGTCTCGACCACGGACATGCCGAGCGCGAGGATCACGCCGATCGAGATCGGGACGTCCATGTTGGTGGTCTTCGCCGACAGCGCGCGCCAAGCCGAGCGGAAGAACGGCTGCCCGGCATAGGCCGCCGCGGGAAGTGCGATCAGCGCCGACAGCCAGTGGAAGAAGTCGCGCTGCTCGGGCAGCATGTCCGAGACATTGCCCGACCAGACCGGGATCGACAGCATCATCACGTTCATGGTGGCGAACGCGGCAACGCCGAGGCAGCGCAGCAGGAATCGTGATTCCGCGACTTCGGTCGCCTCCGCGCTTTCCGTTTCGTAGGGATAGGCCTTGTAGCCGAGCTCCTCGAGGCGATCGATGAAGCGAGACGGGTCGATCGTGCCCTGCTTCCATTCCAGCGCAAGGCGCCGGTCGGTGAGATTCACACGCGCCAGCATGACATCGGGAATGGCGGATAGTCCACGCTCGATCTTGGCCATGCAGCCGGCGCAGTGAACGCCTTCGACCGCGAGATCGATGTGCTGGACGCCATCGCCCGCGGCCCGGACGTAGTGCGAAAAGTCCCGCGTGACGCGCATGACGATTCCTTCAGTTCAGGATGACACGGTTGCGCGACAGGAACACGCGCTGGCCTCGCGCCTCGCCCTCGATCACCAGGTCCCACTGGCCCGGCGCGATGGAAGCCGCATTGCCGCGATAGATGCCGATGCCGGCTTCAGTGAGTTCGACCGAAAGATCGGCCCGCTTGTCAGTCGGCCGCTCCAGGCGGCCGCCGAACTTCACGCCGCTCATGGGAAGGCCGCCTGCATCGCGTGCCTCGAGCTGGAGCGTAGCGCCACCGTCAGTTCGACGCTCGATATGGGCATTGACCTGCCATTTGCGCGCGGTCTGATCCTGCGCCGCCGAGATCTCCCGGTCGTAGCTGAGACCCGCCGCATAAGGGCTGTCGACATCCGTGCCGGGCAGCGTCGCGATCGCGAGCTTCGCCATGGTCACGTTGACGCCGATCACAACGCCGAAGAAGGCGACCAGCATCACCAAGACTTTTGTTCCGGTCAGCGGCTTCGGTGCGGATGCCATGGCGAACTCCGGGACTTTCTCAAGGAGAGACGAAATTGTCGCTGGCGGAAGCGGCCTCGCCGAGGCCGATATCGGTGACGTGGAAGCGGACTGGGATCGATTTCTCCGGATTGCCGTCCGCGGGCGCGGTGACGAGCAGCCGAAGCTCGCTGGTGGTGTCACGCGGGATGACGATCATCGGCCGATCCGGCGTCACCGAATCCACGCCGACGACGTGAACCGTGGCGTTGACCGGACCGTTGACATCGATCGCGATGACGCGGTCGTAGCCGCTCTTGTTGAGTAATCGGACCGTATATGCGTTGCGGATCGAGCCGTCGCTGAGCCTGACCGCGACCGGGTTGCGATCGTGCAGCACGTTGACGTCGAGCAGGCTGCGCGTTGCGAGCGTATAGAGCATGATGCCGCCGACGGCTGCGATGATCGCGCTGTAGACGACGGTGCGAGCGCGCACGATGCGATAGACCGGCGCCTTGCCTTCCTGGCGGCGGTGGATGTTGATGTCGTTGTCGTAGCCGATCAGGCGGGTCGGCCGGCCGATCTTCGTCATCACGTTGTCGCACGCGTCGATGCAAAGCCCGCACTGGATGCATTCGAGCTGCGGCCCGTTGCGGATGTCGATGCCAGTCGGGCAGACCGCGACGCATTGATAGCAGTCGACGCAGTCGCCCGCTGGCTGCCCGAGCGCGCGCAGCTCGGCGGCCTTCTTCACTGACGTGCGCTTCTCGCCGCGATCGTAGCGGTAGGTGACGTTGAGCGCCCATTCGTCGGTGAGCGCGGCCTGGATCCGCGGCCAGGGACACATATAGGTGCAGACCTGCTCGCGCATGTAGCCGGCGAGCACGTAGGTCGTCGCGGTCAGGATGCCGATCCAGACATAGGCGACCATCGGCGCCTGGAACGTCAGAAGCTCCTTCACCAGAGTTGGCGCATCATTGAAATAGAGCACCCAGGCGCCACCGGTCCACCACGCGATCAGGAGCCAGATCGAATGCTTGAGCACGATCTCCGAGATGCGCTCGAGCTTCATCGGATCCGACGACTTGTCCTTCTTCATCCGCTCGCGCCGGTCGCCTTCGACCAGACGCTCGACGGCATAGAACAGGTCGGTCCAGACCGTCTGCGGGCAGAGATAGCCGCACCAGATGCGGCCGCCGACCGAGTTCATCAGGAACAGCGCTACGGCGGCGACAATCAACAGGCCCGTGAAGTAGTAGACCTCCTGCGGCCACAGCTCGATGAAGAAGAAATAGAAGCGGCTGTTGGGAAGGTCGATCAGCACGGCCTGGCTGGGAGCGCCAAAGCCACGGTTCCAGCGCACGAACGGCAGGAAGTAGTAGACGCCCAGACAAAACGCCATCAGGCCCCATTTGATCCGGCGGAAGGTGCCGGAGACGCTCTGGGGATAGATCTTCTTGTGGGCGGCGTAGAGCGGCCCGTAATCGTCGTCCGATGTGAGTTCGTTCGGGTTCACGGGCTTGTTCATCGCTTGAAACGTCTCGAGAGGTGCGATCAAACCTAGACCCGACGCCGCCGCGTCAGTTGATCCAGCGCAAACGGGGACGTTTTTCTCCGCCCCCGTCCGCCTCAGTTACTTGCCGCCGCCCAGCGAGTGGACATAGACCGCCATGGCCTTGATCGTGGCCGGATCGAGCCGCCCTTCCCAGGCCGGCATCACGCCGGCGCGGCCCTGGCTGATGGTCTCGATCAGCGTCGCCTCGTCCGAACCATAGAGCCAGATCTTGTCGGTCAAATTGGGGGCGCCCATCTCCGGGTTGCCCTTGCCGCCGTCGCCATGGCAGGCGACGCAATTCTCAGTGAAGACCTTTTCGCCCTTGGCCGCGTCATAGCCCTTGCGGGTCGGAAGGCCCGACAGTGCCCGGACATAGTTGGCGGCCGTGACGATCTCCTCCGGCTTCAGCACGCCGTCCTTGCCGAATGCGAGCATCTGGCCTTCATGCGTCTTGGCATGGCCGGAGCGCGCCCCGAACTGGATGGTCTGCATGATCTGGTCGAGCGTGCCGCCCCACAGCCAGTCGTCGTCGTTCAGGTTCGGAAACCCCTTGGCGCCGGCGCCGCCAGAGCCGTGGCACGGCGCGCAATTGTCGCCGAACACGGTCTTGCCCTTGGCGCGGGCAAGCGCCAGCAGCGCCGGATCCTTCTCGATGTCGGCGAGCGAGGCCGCCCCCAGCGCCACCATCTTGTCGCCGCGGATCTTCTCGAGATTGGCGAGCTCCACCGCGACGTCGGCGCGTGTCGAGTAGCCGAACAGGCCCGTGGTATTGCTCGAGATCAGCGGCCAGGCCGGATAGACGATCCAGTAGCCGACCGCCCAGACGATGGTGAGGTAGAAGGTGATTACCCACCAGCGCGGCAGCGGCGTGTTGAGCTCCTTGATGCCGTCCCACTCATGTCCGGTCGTGGACCTGCCGGAGACGGGATCGATGTCGCCATGATGATCGGTCATGATCTCTTACTCCTCCCGCAACGGCAGGTGTGCCGCTTCGTCGAAAGCTGCCTTGTTACGGGGCCAGAATGCGTAGGCGATGATCGCGAGAAAGATCGCGACGAACACCGGCGTCCAGATCGTGGTCACGAGACCGGAGGCGAGATTGTCGAGGGTCAGGATGGCTTTCATCGTTGTGCCTTCTCAGCGAAGATTGGCTTTCTCGTTGTAGATCTTGAAGTCGACCAGCGTGCCGAGCATCTGGAGATAGGCGATCAGCGCGTCCATCTCGGTCGGCGTGCCGGCCTTGCCGTCGAAGTTGCGCACCACGGCCTTGGCGTAGCGCTTGGTGAAAGCGTCGGAGCCGGCATTGTCAGGATCGGCCTGGGCTTTCATGTCGGCGCCCGCATTGGCGATCTGGTCGTCGGTGTAGGGCGTGCCGACGGTCCGCAGCGTGCGCATGTGGTCGGCGATCGTGTCCGGATCGACCTCGGTCTGGCTCAGGAACGGGTAGCCGGGCATCACCGATTGCGGCACGATTGCGCGCGGGTTGGTCAGATGGGTGACGTGCCAGTCGTCGGAATATTTGGCGCCGACGCGGGCAAGATCGGGACCGGTGCGCTTCGAGCCCCACTGGAACGGATGGTCGTACATGCTCTCGGCGGCGAGCGAGAAGTGGCCGTAGCGCTCGACCTCGTCGCGCAAGGGCCGGATCATCTGCGAATGGCAGAGATAGCAGCCCTCGCGGATGTAGACGTTGCGCCCGGCGAGCTCCAGCGGCGTATACGGCCTGATCCCGTCGACCGCCTCGATCGTGCTCTTGAGATAGAACAGCGGCGTGATCTCGACGAGACCGCCGATCGCGATCACCAGCAGGATGCCGACGATCAGGATGATCGAGTTCTTTTCGAAGATTTGGTGGCGTGTCCAGAACGACATGGAAAACTCCTCATTCCGCCGGCTGAAGAGCGACGGGCATCTGGACTTCCTGTTCGCCGACGCGAACCGTCATCCAGAGATTAAAGGCCATGATCAGCGCGCCGATCAGGAACAGCGCGCCGCCGGCGGCACGGATGATGTAGAAGGGATGCATCGCCTCGACCGTCTCGATGAAGGAATATTCGAGGAAGCCGAGCGAGGTGTAGGCACGCCACATCAGGCCCTGGAGGATGCCGGACACCCACATCGCCGAGATGTAGAGAACGATGCCGAGAGTGGCGATCCAGAAGTGCCAGTTGACGAGCTTCAGGCTGTACAGCTCCTTGCGATTCCAGGCCCACGGCACCAGGCAGTACAGCGCGCCGAAGGAGACGAAGCCGACCCAGCCGAGCGCGCCGGAATGCACGTGGCCGATGGTCCAGTCGGTGTAGTGGCTGAGCGAGTTGACCACCTTGATCGACATCATCGGGCCCTCGAAGGTCGACATGCCGTAGAAGGCGACGGAGACGACAAGCATGCGCAGCACCGGATCGGTGCGCAGCTTGTCCCAGGCACCCGACAGCGTCATCAGGCCGTTGATCATGCCGCCCCATGAGGGCATCCACAGCATGATCGAGAAGGTCATACCCAGCGTCTGCGTCCAGTCCGGCAGTGCGGTGTAGTGCAGATGGTGCGGGCCGGCCCAGATGTAGAGGAAGATCAGCGCCCAGAAGTGGATGATCGACAGTCGGTAGGAATAGATCGGCCGCTCGGCGCGCTTCGGGATGAAGTAGTACATGATGGCGAGGAAGCCGGCGGTCAGGAAGAAGCCGACCGCGTTATGGCCGTACCACCACTGGAACATGGCGTCCTGGATGCCGCCCCAGGCGACGTAGGATTTTGACCCGAACACCGAGACTGGCAGCGCGGGATTGTTGCCGAGATGCAGGACCGCGATCGTCACGATGAAGGCGAGATAGAACCAGTTCGCGACGAAGATATGCGGTTCCTTGCGTCTGATGACAGTGCCGAGGAACACGAGCAGATAGGTCACCCAGACGATGGTCAGCCAGAGATCGGCGTACCATTCCGGCTCGGCATATT
Organism: Bradyrhizobium nivariense; assembly: GCF_029846695.2. Classification (NCBI taxonomy): domain Bacteria; kingdom Pseudomonadati; phylum Pseudomonadota; class Alphaproteobacteria; order Hyphomicrobiales; family Nitrobacteraceae; genus Bradyrhizobium; species Bradyrhizobium nivariense. Next base: position 19,426 of record NZ_JARWCR020000088.1, read on the forward strand.
CCTTGGACTGGGTGACGCCGAGCAGATAGCCGGTGCCGGCAATCAGGATGAAGAAGTTGTAGCCGACCACGACGAACCATGGCGCGAGGTCGCCGACGAGCCGCGCGCGGCAGGACTTCTGCACGACGTAGAAGGATGTCGCGATCAGGACGTTGCCGCCGAAGGCGAAGATCACGGCGGAGGTGTGCAGCGGCCGCAGCCGGCCGAATTGAATCCAGGGCAGATCGAAGTTCAGTGCAGGCCAGGCCAGCTGCGAGGCAATGATGAGCCCGACCAGGAAGCCCGCGATGCCCCAGAACATCGCCATGACCGAGGAGAACTTGATCGGGCCCATGTTGTAGTTGGGGCGGCCGTGGATCTCCGCGGGCGGCAGCGCCGCCGGACGCTCGAAATAGCGGTTGATGATGAAGAACACGGCGGCCAGGCTCGCCGCCGCGCTCAGCCCGGCGTGGAAGGCGAAGGGCGCGTCGAGCGCCTTGGCCGAGGCAACCAGGCACAGGAAGGCAGCGACCGCGAAGATGAACGCCAGGCCACTTTCGCCTGCTGTCATGGATTTGGAGATGGACGGCTGGGGCATCGCGGATTCTCTTTCGAAAGAACACAGCGCCAGAAACCACATTCAACCCTGCGGGGACTTGATTGAAATCAAGGTGAGTGAATTTCTGTTAGTTTAAAAAGCGGTCGCTAATCGGAGATCGATATCAACCGCTCGCGTTCCGCGCAGTGCGCGCGGCAACCACCGCTTCCGTGAAATCACGGAGCCAACAATCGCGAAACTTGCGGGCGCCTCGTCAGTCGCGCGCGGTCGCCTTGAGTGCCGCGATGACGTCCTCGCGGGCGATGATGCCAACCAGCTTCTGGACGCCGTCGAGCACGATGATGCTCCGGATACGGTGCTCGACCATGATCTGGAGCACGCGCGTCAGCCGCGTCTCGGGACTGACATAGATGAATTCCGGCGTCATGACGTCGCCGACCCTACGGCTCATGAGATCATGATAGCGCGGCAGCATCTGGCTCGGCGTGAAGGCAAAACACTTCAGGATGTCGAATTTGGTGACGATGCCGACGACCTGACCGTCATCCTCGACCGGATAGCTGTTGAAATCGTCGCGCTCGAACATCTCGCTGAGTTCGAGTAGGTCGACATCGCGCTTGGCCGCCCGGACGTTACGCGTCATGTAGCCGTCGACGGTCTGCTCAAGTAACTTGTACACGGCGCGTCCTCCTCGATTCGTCTGGGTTTGCCGGCCATCAGCGCGACAGCAACACGCAGCGGGCGGATTGCGTCGCCAAGTACTGCGTGACGCCGCCGAAGATCAGCTCGCGGAAGCGCGAATGACCGTAGGCGCCTGCGACGATCAGGCCGGCGCCGACATCATCCGCGATCTTCTTCAATTGCGCGCGGCTGTTTCGCTCCCCGCGGCTTCCGGGAAGTGCGCGGTCGCAACGACGGTGGCGGCGAAGCCAGGCGGCAACATCCGTGATGCGCGCCATCGCGGCCTGGCCGCCGTCACCGTGTTCCGGAATCTCGACGATGGTGATGTCCGTCGCCTTCAGCATCGGCAGCGCATCGGCAACCGCCCGCCGTGCCTCGGGCGTGTCCTTCCAGGCTATGAGCACGCTGCGTAGATCGAGCCAATGGACCCCGTCGGGCACGATCAGGAGCGGCCGGCCAGCCTGCATCACCAGATCCTTCGGGCTTGCGAGCGAAAAGGCATCGGAAAAGGCCGGGCTGTGCTCGCCACTGACGACGATCTCGGCGCACCGCAGCTGCGCCAGGACAAACCGCGTGGGAAAATCCATGGCGCTGCGCCGTTGCGCATGTCCGCCGCGCGCCCTCGTCCCGGCGCGGAATTGCGCCTTCAGATCGGCAAGACGTTTCCTGATGGACGCCTGCTCCTGATCGATCAGCCCTTGCGCCTCGGCGCGGTCAGCGAAATAGAGCGGCGGAGTGAACTGCGCCGCGGCAACGCCGACGATGCTCGCCTCGAATCGCTCGGCGAGTTCACCCGCGACCTGAAGACGCGCCTCGTTGGGCTGATCGAGCGCGAGGCTGACCGTCACGGTCGCATATATCATCGGGAGCCTCCGGGCAGTGCGTTGCTGTGGAAATCTAGCCGCACCGACGCAAGGCAGGATGAGATAGATCAAATTTCCTTGCACCATGCTGCGAGAAATCCGCCAATGGAATCGGACATCCGAACTTGCCTCCGGCCCGGCCTTGGGCGAAATTGCCGCCACCCTCGTGGCACGGGGCCCGCCGCGGGAGAATGGGAGCAATAGCTTGTCGCCGAGCCGCGTAACGCATCCGCCAGACGACGCTCGCGGCGAGCATTTCCGGGTCCGGATTGAAGGCTTTGGCGTCGGCACCTGGGATCTCGACCTCAGGACGGGCGAGTTGGAGTGGTCGGAAACGGCCAGAATGCTGCTTGGCATCGAACGGGATCAACCGGCAAGCTACCATCTCCTTCTCTCGCGCCTCGGGCCCGCGGACCGCGAGCAAGTGGAGAGCGCGATCAAGCACGTCGGCGAGCGCGGCGGCGGCTTCGACGTATCCTTCAGACTTGCCAGTGCATCAGGCCCGGGACACTGGATTCGTGCCCGGGCGGGCGTCATTCGCGACGAAGCCGGCGCCGCCCGCCATCTCAGCGGCATCTTGCTCGACATCGACGCGGAGAAGCAGGTCGAGGAGGCGCTCCGCACGCGCGAGAGCCACCTCCGCTCGATCCTTCAGACCATTCCCGACGCCATGATCGTCATCGACGGCCACGGCATCATCCGGCTGTTCAGCACCGCGGCCGAGCGTCTGTTCGGCTGGTCCGAGCATGAGGCGATCGGCCAGAACGTCTGCATCCTGATGCCGGAGCCCGATCGCTCCCGCCATGACGGCTACATCGCCCGCTACCGCTCCACCCACGATCCGCACATCATCGGCATCGGCCGCATTGTCACCGGCAGTCGTCGCGACGGAACCACCTTCCCGATGCACCTGTCGATCGGCGAGATGCAGTCGGGCGGCGAGCCTTATTTCACCGGCTTCATCCGCGACCTCACCGAGCATCAACAGACCCAGGCGCGGCTCCAGGAATTGCAGTCCGAGCTCGTCCATGTCTCGCGGCTGACCGCGATGGGCGAAATGGCCTCCGCCCTCGCCCACGAGCTCAACCAGCCTCTGGCGGCGATCAGCAATTACATGAAGGGCTCGCGACGGCTGCTCGCCGGTAGCCACGATCCGAACACGCCGAAGGTCGAGAGCGCACTGGACCGCGCCGCCGAGCAGGCATTGCGCGCCGGCCAGATCATCCGGCGCTTGCGCGACTTCGTCTCCCGCGGCGAGTCCGAAAAGCGGGTCGAGGGCCTGTCCAAGCTGATCGAGGAAGCCGGCGCACTTGGGCTTGCCGGGGCCCGCGAGCAGAACGTGCAGCTCCACTTCAATCTCGATCCTGGCGCCGATCTCGTCCTCGCCGATCGCGTGCAGATCCAGCAAGTCCTGGTCAATCTGTTCCGCAACGCGCTGGAAGCGATGGCGCAGTCGCCGCGGCGCGAGCTCGTGGTCGCCAACACCCGCATCGCCGACGATATGATCGAAGTGGAGGTGTCCGACACCGGATCCGGCTTCCAGGGCGATGTCATTCCAAACCTGTTTCAGACCTTCTTCACCACCAAGGAGACCGGCATGGGCGTGGGACTGTCGATCAGCCGCTCGATCATCGAGGCTCACGGCGGCCGCATGTGGGCCGAGAGCAACGCATCGGGTGGCGCAACATTCCGCTTCACCCTTCCGGCAGCCGACGAGAACTGATCCATGACGACCAAGGGACATGTCTACGTCATCGACGACGACGAGGCGATGCGGGACTCGCTGAACTTCCTGCTGGATGCCTCCGGCTTCGGCGTCACGTTGTTCGAGAGCGCGCAAGGCTTCCTCGACGACCTGCGCGGCCTCGCCTTCGGCTGCGTCGTCTCCGACATCCGCATGCCGGGCCTCGACGGGATCGAACTTCTCAAGCGCATGAAGGCGCAGCACAGTCCGTTTCCGATCCTGATCATGACAGGTCACGGCGACGTGCCGCTTGCGGTCGAGGCGATGAAGCTTGGTGCGGTCGATTTCCTGGAAAAGCCGTTCGAGGACGACCGCCTCATCGTCATGATCGAATCCGCGATCCGCGAAGCCGAGCCGGCGGCCAGGAGCGAGGCCATCGCGCAGGACATCGCCGCCCGTGTCGCCTCGTTAAGCCCGCGCGAGCACCAGGTCATGGAGGGGCTGGTCGCAGGTCTCTCCAACAAGCTGATCGCCCGCGAATACGACATCAGCCCGCGCACCATCGAAGTGTACCGGGCCAATGTGATGACGAAGATGCAGGCCAACAGCCTGTCGGAACTGGTGCGGCTGGCGATGCGCGCCGGCATGCTAAGGGATTGAGGCAAGTCAAGATCGTCCCTTTTGGCTGTGCTAGCCAAACGGCATGATCGAGATCGGCTCGCAACATCGCCAACGGCAGCTCTCGTCCTCTGCAAAACCCACGGTTTATGTGGTCGACGACGACGACGCCGTGCTCGGATCCCTGCGATTCCTGCTGGAAACCGACGGCTTTGCCGTGCGGACCTTCAGGAACGCCACGGCGCTGCTCAATGCGAGCGGCACGCCTGGCGCGGATTGCTACGTGATCGACTACAAGATGCCCGGCATCAACGGCATCGAGCTTGCTGGGCGGCTGCGCAAGGTCGACGGCGACACGCCCGTGATCCTGATCACCGGCTATCCTGACGAGAACATCTCGGCCCGGGCGGCGACGGCCGGCGTGAAAGACGTGGTTTTGAAACCGCTTCTCGACGAAAATCTGGTGAAGGGCATCCGCCGCGCCATCCAGGACAGGCGCCGCATCGGCACGGGGAACTGACCTACGGACTTCTACGTAGGTAGACCCCCTTAGGATATCGCTCGAAATTTTCGAAGCCCCGGATACCGCGTATCAGGCGTCATCACAACGGAGATGGCGCAGATGCTGACCCAAACGCTCAACACCCAGACGATCAAGACCCAGATCAAGGGCCGCAACATCGCTCCCGGCCATCCCGTGTTCGACCAGTTTGGTGCGATCGCCGGCCATGTCGGGCTCGTCGCCACCGAATTCTCCTATCGCAAGAAGGAGGAGATTTACGGCGAGAAAGAGCCGGCCGAATATGTCTACCAGGTCGTTTCAGGCGCCGTACGCCGCTATAAGCTTCTCTCCGACGGCCGCCGCCAGATCGGCGCCTTCCACCTCCCCGGCGACGTGTTCGGCCTCGAATCCAGCCAGACGCATCGTCTTGCCGCCGAAGCCATCATCGATACCACCGTGCGGCTCGTGAAGCGCTCCAGCCTCGAGAAGGCCGCAGGCACCGACGTGCAGGTTGCCCGCAAGCTCTGGGCGATGACCGCCGGCGAGCTGCGCCACGCCGAAGACCACATGCTGCTCTTGGGTCGCAAGACCGCGATGGAGCGCGTCGCAACCTTCCTGCTCGAAATGGACCGCCGCCTCGCCGTTGCCGGCATGATGGCGCTGCCGATGTGCCGCCGCGACATCGGCGACTATCTGGGCCTTACGCTGGAGACCGTGTCGCGCGCGTTGTCCCAGCTCCACGCCCAGGGCGTTCTGGGCTTCTCTGGTGCCCGCCAGATCGTGCTGCGCAACCGCCAGTGCCTGCACAATCTCGACGTCTGATCGCTTTCTCCCCACCGACGTTTCTCCTCCGCGACTTGGCCGGATGTCGGCTATTCATCGCGCCCGGGCAGGATGTAATCAGAAACAAGCGATTGGCCGGCGTCAGTTTTGCAGACTAGAGAGGTCCGCTAGAGCTTACCGGTATTCACGATACCTGCTGGACCTCGGGCCGATCAAAAAGCTAGTTGTAAGGGGATTCAGCCGTGTGCGGCTGAAGACGTTAATTGTCCGGGACCAGACACTGAGGCGCGAGTATTCCGTCGGTGGACCCGAAGCACATGGTATTGCCCTCTTCAAGCGAGGCTCGCAAATGGCTTTGGTGGCACGTGGATTGCTGGGACAAGCATAGACACAAGCCGATCCCTTCAAAGGGATCGTGAAACTCGCCTATCCCATGTGCCGCGAGAAGGTGGGAGCGGAACGGTCTTACGTCATGGCGGAGCGTCACACCGTAGAAAAAGCGCAGCGCACAGACGATTTGATCGAGTGCCGGCCAGGATATCCCGATCGCCATCAGGTGAACCTGGAAGGCTCGGATATCCTCCAGCTCGAGGCAATCGGGGGACCGACCGAAATACCGGCTCAACTTCGATACCGCGGCAAGGTACGATCGTTGCGTCGCCGGCGACAGATTGCGGACCGTCATGTCCTCAATCATGCGGCGGCGAAGACGGCTGATCTCAACCATTGGAAAACTCCTGTCTGAAGTGTTGGGCTTCGAAAACCCGCGATCCTCTCAGACAGGAGGCGCTATTGCGATCCTTCCTCAACTGCGGCGCCAGCGGCTTCGTTCAATCCTAAAAACGAAATTGCAAGCTTCCGGGGCTTTCGGCCCCGGACCCTTGCAATCTCAAAACCGCCTTCACCTGAAAACTCGATCCCCGCTCAGGGCCTTACAGCTTCTTCACGGACAACTTGATAATTTCGAGGTACAAGACCATCCATGTAAAACGGCCAGCGGCATCCCTTGAATACTAGTCGTAACTAGGTCAGCGTTTTCTTGGTTCGAATCATGTCAGGCGGCGTCGGCGAGTTTGTAGGACCAGGTATGGACGACGGGATGGCGATTGACGTCGTCGATTCCGGCCATGATGCGCTCTTTGAGTTCATACTTTGATGTCACCCGGATGTGACGCAGGACGGAGCGGGCGAACTTGGAGAAGAAGCCCTCGATGAGGTTGAGCCAGGAGCCGTGCTTGGGCGTGAAGGTAAACTGGAAGCGGCCTGCCGGTCGTGTGTCGAGCCAGGCTCTGGTTTCTCGCGAGATGTGTGCGGAATGGTTGTCGAGGATCAACTTGATCGCGGTCTTGGCCGGATAGGCAGCATCGAGGAGCTTGAGGAATTCGATGAACTCTCGGCTGCGGTGGCGGTCTTTGACGAGCGCGTGGACCTTCCCGGTGAGCAGGTCAATCCCCGCCAACAGGCTGAGCGTACCGTGACGTTTGTACTCATGATCGCGCGCGAAGGTCGCATGCACGCCCGGCACTGGCGGCAGATCCGGCGCTGTCGTCGCGATCGCCTGGATCCCCGGCTTCTCGTCGTAGGAGACGATCGCGACCGGCTTGTCCGATTTCTTCGACCGGGCAGCGGCTTTTTTCAGGACCTGGACCTCGCGATAGACATACAGCACCTCCGCCATCTTCTGCTCGAACTCGGCGTCGCGGTTTTCAAGATAGTAGCGCACCTTGTGCGGCTTGATGTCCTCCTGACCGAGAAGCTTGCACACCGTGCCCTGAACCAGACGGGCGAGACATTCATGTCCGGCCTCTGGTCCGTGCTCGCGGGCATGGCGGGCCAGCAGCCGCGTCGTCCACAACTCGTGCGGATAGCCATGTTCGTTGGCCTTGTCGCACGCCAGAGACACCAGCCAGGCCTTGGCCGCCGGCGTGATCACCGGCTGCTTGCCCGGTCGCGGGCGCTCGTCGAGCGCCGCCAGCGCGCCATCGGCCGCCGCCCGCTCGACGCAGCGCTGGACCGTCTGATGATGGGCGCCAAGTCTTCGTCCCACCGCAAAGAACGACGGGGTCTCGCGGTCGGCAAGCTGCATCGCAGCCCGCGACACCCGGCGCGCCGGTTCGGTCCTCGACCGCAGGAGCCGTCAACGTTTCAATCTCCTCATCGGTCATCGCCAACTCGACCGCTTGCCGCCATCCTGCCATGATGAAACTCCTCGTTCAGTCAATCGCAAACGAGGAATCCACAAACAAACGTCCCGTTCCATGACCGCCAAATTCATGGAATCGATCGTCTAGACACTCAGCAAAGACGGGCCGCAGGGCGTCGCATCACTCGTTGTGGCTAGGCTTTAGCCACGGCCGTAGCTGCTGCTCATGTTTGATTTCGTCGAACTCGTCAGCACCACGGCGCTCCAAATATTCGCGGCGCTTTCGCGCCGTGTCGATTTGCAAGTCGCATTGACCAACAAGATAGCGCAGACGTTCGACCTCCGCTGGCGGAGCAGTTGAAGCAATCTGGCCTAACCGCACCAGGAGATCCTTCTTTCTGCCCTCGACTCCCTGTAATTCGTAACCGAGTATCGCGCAATTCGCTCTCAGTTTGGCTTAGCCGATGCACGGCCTCATCTTGCTTGTCCATATGGACCCTGGGTCAGTTATCCAAAGCGGCGAGCTGTCTTTCCAATTCTTGCTTGTCGTCCTGTAAGCCCAGGATGTCGATATCGATGGCCACCAATTGCCGGAACGTCTCATGAGCCCGCTGCGCTAGAGTAAGTCGCCTTTCCGCATGGTGGTGATGCTCTGCAAAGTCCGGATCGGCTAGGACCTGCTCCATGTCGGAGACTTCCTTCTCAATCTCGCGAAGTTTATCCAGGTGATCGCGCAAGCGAAGCAATTCCTGCTTACGCGTAAATTCGACCCGGCCTTCGACATCTTGCACGACTAAATCGTATGACGAAGCAATCCATCAGCCAAGCTTATTCAAGCTTCCGCTTAAACCCGCGTGCCACTCCATTATCCAGGCCGGGCCGATGAATACCCCGAAGGTGTTCAATCTCTCGCGCCTGCCGGTCCGCATCGATGGCCGCCCACCGCGCCTCGTCGGTTTCGTGAGCTAACTGAATGCGCCGATTGTATGCACTCCGGCTCATCCCCTTATCGAGCTTGCGGTAGTCCACCACGCGGCTCTTGCTGCGCGTCCGTGGCCGGTTGCGGTACGAGCGCCGCCGCGAATGCGGTGTCCGCCCTTCCCTGCTCATCCGCCGTGCCCGCACCCCTTCGTGGATGGTCGGCTTCCGCTTGACCCCCTGCGCCTCCAGAGTCCGCCTATCAATCCGCGCATCAACACCAGCGGCCTCAAGCGCCAGGTTGGCGTGCTTCTCCCAAGCCTTCCGGAGCCGCTCGGTCGAGCCGACCTCGCTCATGCCGATGACCCGCTTGTTGGTCTTGGGGTCACGATCCCGGATCACCAGGTGGCAGTGAGGGTTCTTGGCGTCCTTGCCCTTGTCGTGGAAAGCGGCCAACCAAGGCGCCCGCCCCTTGGTCACCTCTTCGGCGAACGACCGGACCAGCGCCGCCCTTTGCTCGGCATCCAGTTCTTTGGGAAGCGCCAGCATGACCTTGTCGATGACACGGGCATTCTTGCGGCTCGTGTCCTCGACCTCCCTAAGATAGCCTATGGCTTGTTCGGCCTGAGACGGCATGCGCTCGCCCTCAATGCGGCCGAGGGCCCTGGCCCGTGTGATGTATCGGATGTGTGCAGCGGCGGTGTACGGCTCGTCCTGGGTGGACTTGCCGATTGAGCTGTGATGCAGGCTGTAGATAGCCATCAGCACCTCAGGTACGGGCGCCGGGTTTTCCCTGAAAACCCATAAGTGCGCCTCAGCCGCCAGATTGGCAAGCGCTTCCGGTGCCGGCCCGACCGCGACTTTCTACCGAAGCTCTAGCCGCCACGACCTGCCAAACGGCCACCCGCTTGCCGCGCTCCTTGACGACGGCGGCCAGCCCCTGCTCGAATGGACGGACGCACACAAGGACGATTAAGAAGCGGGGGCAATCGATGACGGGCAAGGCGCCTGTGACGCTTGGCGTGTTCAAGGAGACCGGCCAGGAATAAATTTACGACGGCAATGAAAGCCTGATCACCATCGCCAGGCCGGGGCGGGGCAAGACCCAGGCCCACGTGGTCCGCAACCTCCTGTACCTCGAAGCCCCCGCCATCGTGCTCGACGTCAAGCCGGAGATCTTCGACCTCACCAGCGACTGGCGCCGCCAGAACGTCGGGCCGGTCCAACTGTTCATGCCCGGCAACGCCACGCTGACGCTGAACTTCAATCCGCTGAATGCCGTCCCCTCCGACCCGATAGCGGCCTATACGGCTATCGGCCGCCTTCTGCCGCTGCTGATGGTCCAGACCGACTCCCACTCCGCCAAGGGATTTTGGGAAGGCCGTGCCGCCCAGCTTCTCCATGACGCGCTCTATGACATCTGCTTGCACGGGTATCAGGGCCGGCGGGATATGTCGGCCGTGGTGGACTGGTTCTCTCCCTCGCCCAAGCAGCTTGAGCTGCAAACCAAATTCCTCCAGAGCTGCGGGGTGAGGAGCCTCGTGCGCATTGGCAACCAGCTTGCCAGCGCCGACGAGGAGACGCGGTCGAACTTGTACGAGACGGTCTTGCGTCACGTGGATGTGTGGGGCTCGCCGCAACTGGAGCCGGTGATTGCGGACACGACAATCAATTTTGGCGACTTTCGGCGCAACAACGGCACGCTCTACCTTTGCGTCACCCCCGAAGAACTGTTGATGTACCGGCCGCTCATCCGGACTTTGCTCGGGCAGATCTTCTACTCCATCCGCGACGCCCGGGATGAGTGGGACCTGCCGCCCGTGACGTTCTTCCTCGATGAATTCCCGCAACTCGGCTACATGCAGGAAATTGAGCAGATGCTCGCCCTGGGCCGGCAGTCCGGCCTCCGGCTCTGGCTGTTTGCGCTAGGCCAAGTCGCAGTTGCAGAAAGCCTACGGCGACGCCGATCGGCTTCTTGAACTGATGGCGGTGCGCTGCTTCATGGAGCCGACTGGCGCAACGGCGCACGAACTTTCAAAGGAGCTGGGTTCTAGGCGCGACCTCCTGACCGGGACAAGAAAGCCGCTCGCTACCGCTCAGCAGTTGATGGGCCCCGAGTACGCAGAAAAGGTGATCGTTCTTGAAGGTGGCCGGCGTCCGGCGCGGTTGCACGCCTTGAAGGCCTTCGAAGATCCTCAGCTCAAGGCCCGCTTGAAGGAATAGGGGCCCAGCGCTAACGCGAAGTTGCCCAACCGTTACTGTCGTCACTGTCTTCTACAAACCAACTACAAAGATCACCAAGAAAACCTTCGGCGTCGATCCATTTCTGCAAGAAGAGGACTCCGGGACCACTCTTTGTCGATATCAGCACCCGTGCCTTCGTACGTACCCCGGAACATCGCCGTCAGCCTTTGATTGGTACCTACAGTTTTACGAATTTCAGCCCGTTCGTCGCTGTTGAGCAATCCGTACATGTGCTGTGCTAAATACTTCCTGTCACCGTTGGCTTGGCCCGTGCGGTTGTTCCATAAATACATTTTGATGCAGGCAAGTTGCTTTGCATTTATCGAGGCGACTGGTCTAATCGCGCCAAAATCCTCCCCCTCGTATTCCACCCCTGTGCAGTAAAGCATTCTAGCCTGGGCGAAGGCAGCCTGCATGTTCGCAAACAATCTCTGGCTATGGTCCTGCGCCAATGGAGGCCAATTGTAAGGTGATACATCGAGGCAATCATCGACGACGCGGAAGGTGAGCTGTTCCTCCAATCGTCGTCTTTTCTCCTCAGCGAGCCGCCTGTTCTCGGCTTCTACTTGCTCTGCTTCGGCTAAGGCCTGTCGAGCCTGTTGGGCTGCCTGTTCTGCGTCCGATGCCCAACGCTCCCCCAATCCGTTCAGGAGGGCTTCACGCGGCGATGGGCTTTATCGTAGGGTGGTCCGTGACCTTGTCGGCTATGACCCGAAGATCCTTGGACTTTCGGAACTCAATCGAGCGTTAAGGGAGCTGGAACAGGCGCGGTTCTTCAACGTCGGCATGCGGAACCGCCAGCAATAGAGCCTAACTGAGTCGTACCGTATGCTGACCGGCTCACATGTTGATGAAGCCATTCGCGTAGAAGATGCGCGGCTCTTCCATCGCGGCCATTGCTTCGGCAGTGCAATCGAGAACGGCGCCGAAGTCACGATCGGCCTAAGTAGCGCATCGAAAATCTGGAGCAACACATCGTTCACGCTCCCCGAGTTACTTGATTGGTGCAGGAATCTCGCTCGCAAAATTCTTGACGAGCGGGCGACCGTAACAGGCAGCAATCTCGACCTGCTTCAAATGGGCGCTATTGTGGCTGCAATCCCGGCCATGGTACTGTGGGCGGAGTGGGACAAGGACATTTATATCTACCCACCGCTGGCCAAATTCGAAATCGATGGGAGGTCCTACCAAGATGCTCTCACCCAATTTAGCCTGGAGGTAGGGCAGTCGGATGCCAATGGCGCGCTGCTCCTGCTGGATGGCCCGGGGCTCAATACGCGAATTCAATTCAAGATCGCGGAAAGCCCACAATTTTCTTACCTCTCCGAGGAACAGCCTCCTGTTGAACTTGTATTCGGTCGGAACGGCGAAGATATCGTCGATTATCTCAACGACAACCCGCTTAACCTAATGCTGGATGACTGGTCGAGAATTTGCGGGGAAGAGCATTTTCCTGCGCCGGCTGAGCCCTACAATCCATTTGACCGCGAACGTATTAAGGTAGTCGACTGGAGGGGGAACGGGGTCGATATCACCGTGGAGTACGCAGACAACCGCGGGAACGTTATCCCGGCCTCGATCCAGCTTTTTCTCGAACGCGATCTGAACGTGGAAGACAATACTGTCGTGTTTTGGGACCACGGCAGTGGGGAGGCCGCAGACTTCATCGTCCTGCAGCCCGCAGCCGATGACGGAGTAGATGTCACCTTATATCACTGCAAGGGCGCCGGGGGCGCGCAGCCAGGCAACCGCGTAGGAGACGTCTACGAGGTCTGCGCGCAGGCGGTAAAGTCGATTATATGGTGCGATCTGCCGCGCCTTGTTGATCGATTGCTAGACCGAAGGCAGCGCGGAAAGGGTGTCGGCAGGCTTGTGCGCGGCGACGAGGCCACCATGCGAGCGTTAGCATCGCGGCGGCCCGTTCGATTCGGAATGGTAGTGGTGCAGCCAGGCATTACCAAAGGTGGGTTGGAGCCGCGGTTGGCAGAGGTTTTAGCAGCGGCGAACTCTCACTTGGTTCGTGCCGGGCACAATGAACTTGAGGTTTGGGAAGTGCTTGATCGAAGGTCTACCGCGATCGGAACTGCTCGTGGGGGAGCGCAAGCATGAGCATCGGCCCGCCACAGAGGGCCGGGGCTCAGCTCTAGACGAAGCTTCGGCCTCCCGAGCATTGCGTTCAGCCCCTCGCTGTAGGCGGCTTCCGGCTATATATAAGCGCTAAGAGGATGGTAACTCCCGGTAACGTATATCGAATTTGCGTTCGCAACCTACTCGAATCCATGCTATGGTTTGCTCATGACTCAAAAGCGTAAAGGCTCCAGCATCAATGCCTCCTGCCGTGTCCTGGGGGATAAAACTTTTGCGGCCATTTCAGCTGTTGAAGGGCTGAAGCTAGGCAAAGCTTCGAGGGAACGCCTGTCGGCCCTCAGCAAAAAGAATCTGACGCCTGCTCAGAAGCGGGCTGAAGTATTGAGGGCGTACGTCCAACCCAAAGGTCGCTAGTAGACTTGAGCGGATACGACGTATTCGACGACCCCTATTGCTACAAAGGCACATCCGTCCTCAAGAACCGGGCTCACCTCAGGGATGCAAAGACCCTGGACGATTTCGAGCTCGAAATGTCGACCTTGAGATCGCTAGAGCCTCTCCCCGACGGCCGCTTCACCCCCACCCACTATAAACGCGTCCACCACCATCTCTTTCAGGACGTTTACCCCTGGGCGGGCAAGTACAGGACAGTCCGCACCGCAAAAGGCGGAAACATGTTCTGTTATCCCGAGCACATAGCGTCCAGCATGGACCAGCTATTCAAGAAGCTCGCGCTTGCTGCCTTCCAACCTGGCGCAAGCACCGAGGACTTCCTGGAAGCGGCCACTGATTTTCTAAAGCGGAATGGGGTTAGGTTGAATCGATTTGGGATTCCCAAATCAGCTTGTTTCTGATTCACCATGCTGGCTGGGCGGAGGCCAGCATGGATGGGCAAGCCTTATTCTCTGGATCTTCGCAAG
>NZ_JARWCR020000089.1:0-31884 GCF_029846695.2 Bradyrhizobium nivariense
TGGTCGCGCCCGACGCCTCAACGATTGTCGTGCGCAGCCCGATCACGCCATCGCCGTTGAGGTCCTGCTGAAACAGCGTCTCGATCGACTGGAAAGCTGCGCTTGTTCCGGAGACATTGCTCAGGAGGTTGGAGATGAAGTTGCCGTTGCTGTCGGCGGTCCACACCGTGAAGACACCGGTCGAGGTGTTCTTCCAGGCGACATCGTAGCCGCTGGAGGTCGCCTCCGCCGCGATCGGCGTCCAATTGCTGAACTGGCCCGCCACGTAGGCCGCACCATTGAACTTCAGCACAGGCGCGCTTCCACCGCTTGTCGGATCGAGGAGGTAGTTGCTGCCGACCTGCACCAGGCTGGTCGCACCGGCGGCCTCGATCAATGTCCCTACGACCGGGTCAAACGCAGCTGAAAGACCGCTCGAATTGCCAGCTGCATCTGTTGCAGTCGCCGTGAACGCATGCGGCCCCGCCGCAAGAGATCCGGTCGTGACGCTCCACGCTCCATTGGACGCCGTCACCGCCGTGCCGAGCAGCGTGTTGCCCTCGTACAGCTTAATCGTGCTGCCAGCCTCCGCCGTTCCCGAGACCGCCACCTTGTTGGACGCGGCGAGCGTATCCGAGACGAGAACCGGCGCATTGGGCGCGACGGTATCAACCGCGATGTTCAAGGCGCCAGACGCCCCGCCGACATTGCCGGCCGCGTCCACCGCCTTGCCGGTAAAGGCGTGGGTGCCATCGACCAGCGTGCCGGTCGCAAACGACCAGTTGCCACTGGCATCGACCGTGGCAGTGCCGACCTGGGTCGCTCCATCGAACACCAGGACTTTGTTGCCAGCCTCCGCGGTCCCACTCAGCGTCAGCTGATTGGCCTTCGTGATGCCATCGCCCGCAACGCCACTGTCAGGCGAGAACGTCGCAATGCTCGGTGCGCCTGGCGCAGTCGCATCAACGACCACACCTATGCTGGTCGACACAGCGCTGAGATCACCCACTCCGTCAGCGGCCACCGCCGAAAATGAGTGGCTTCCGTCTGTCAAAGTGCCAGTGGTGAAGCTCCAACCACCGTTGCTGTCAACGGTCGCCACACCAATCTGGACTGTCTGGTCAAACACCTTGATCGTGACGCCTGCCTGTGCAGATCCGGTCAGGGTCAAATGATCTGCGTTGGTAAGCCCGCCTGCGCCCAGCGTGCTTGCAGAAGCGAGCGAGATCGTCGGCGCCGACAGTCCGGCCATGGTCATGGATACGCCGGTAGCGGAGACGAATGCGTAGTCGGACGATGACAATTGCGTCACGCCGCCAATTCGGAAACTGTCAGTCCCCCCTGCATAATGAACGGTCCACTCTTCCCCCACATTCGTCAAGTAAGCGCTAGCATCGTAGCCCTTCAGGATCAGCTTGTCGTGCTCCGCCGTCGCGCTGGTCAGGACGTGAAAGTCGGCTATCGTGTCGTGGCCACTGCCGATGCCATGGATGAACGTGTCATTACCCGCACCCCCGAAGAGCCAATCATCGCCACCGGCACCATTCAAGACGTCATTTCCGCTGGAGCCAACCATCCGGTTGGCCAGTTCGTTTCCAGTGCCCGTAAGGCCTCCCATCATAAGGGTCAGATTTTCGACATTTGCGGACAGCGTATAAGATGTCCACGCTTCGACGCTGTCGATGCCACCGCCCGGATTCTCAGTGATCTTCTGATTCACATTGTTTACAACGTATGTGTCATCGCCAGTCCACCCGACCAGCGTATCGTCGTAGTTTAACGCCGTAATCTTGTCGTTCGCAGCGGTACCGTAAACAATATGGCTGCTGGTTGATCCGTTGATCCAGGATGTGATGGTGCCTCCGACCGGCAAGCTTCCCGGCAGCTGGAAGTCATCACTGGTGAACGCTGAAATCGTGGCGTTGCGAAAAACTAGCGTATCCTGGCTTGTCAGCGCGAGATACACGTCGTTGCCGACCTGCGTCATCGCCGCCTTGATGTCGTTGAAGGACGTGAACGCAAAGCCGTTCAGCTGAACGACATCATGCCCGGCGGCTGATCCCGGTGTAAAGTCGGTAATGATGTCCGAGCCGTCGCCCGAGTTGATAACGAAGGTGTCGGCACCACCACCGCCTGTCAAGATATCATTGCCGACTCCGCCGGTGATGATATTGGCCGCATCGTTGCCGATAATGATGTTGGCTTCGGAATTGCCGGTGCCGTTGATCGCTGCCGAACCTGTCAGCGTCAGGTTCTCAACGTAGTCAGGCAGCTTGTACGTGACGGTCGAAATGACGGTATCCACCCCACCGCCGTAGCTTTCGACCACCTTGGCGTTGGGATCGGTGACGATGTAGGTATCGTCACCAAGCCCGCCGGTCATCGTATCGGCACCTCCTGCGGCGCCGAGAAGATCGTTGCCGGTGGTTCCGGTTAATGTATCGGCACTTGCCGTTCCTGCGATGGTGGTCGTCGGAGCTCCGCTGGCCAGAAGCGTGTAGTTGGCGAGTGTATACTCCGGCAGCTGGTACGCTTTGATATAATCAATGCTCATCTGCGCGGTCGCGCTTGGATCGGCGTTTCCGGCCCAGCTTCCGCCCATCGCCAGATTGGCGATCATGTACATCGCGGTGTTCATGTCGGAGGGAGTGGCGACCTGACCGACCTCGACGCCATCGACAAAATAGCTCAGCGTGTACGGCGTCCATTCCACGCCGAAGGTGTGATCGCCGGCTGTGAGATCGGGGGTATTCGCCCAATAGCCCTGACCTGACGTGGAGGAAGACACAAAGCCCCAATGGGCCTGGTCAGGGTCCCTACCCAGCGCTTCCAACGCGTCGAGTTCCGTCGCCTGGCCGTGCGTGTTGATCGGCAGCATCCAGAAGGCAGGCCAAGCGCCCTTGGTGTCAGGCAGCGTGGCCTTGATCTCAAAGTAACCATAGGTCTGGACGAAGCTATTCTCGGTGGTGATCACGCCCGACGAGAATTGATGGTTGCCGACATAGGCCGCATCGCTGGACGGGATCGGCGCTGCCGTGATGACAAGATGGCCGTTCTGTATCGAGAACGGATTAAGGCCTAACGAGCTCGACGCCTGGGTCCCGGGCAGACCAGTGAAGCTCGGGTCGACATACACCTCCTGCTCACCGGAGAGTGTGTAGCTTGCCACCCCGCTCCAGGCGTAACTCGTTTTCCAGGTCAGATGCGGGTCCTGGCCGGCGGAAAGCGAGTTGAAATCGTCGCTGAAGGTCTGAACCAGTCCTGTTGGCGCTGTGACGATATTGATGTTGGAGGTCGTGAAATTCTGAACCTGCGTATTTTCGAGCGTTAGCTTCTCGCCGTTGCCGAGCGACAGAACGACATCCGTGCCGACCTGCTGCATGGCGGCCGCGACGTCGGCGAGCGTCTTGAAATTCGTGCCATTGATCTGGAGAATGTCCCCACCGGCGCCTGTCTGAAAATCGGTGATGATGTCGTTGCCATTTCCAGTCTTGATAACAAACGTGTCGCTGCCGCCTCCGCCGGTGAGGACGTCATTGCCCTTGCCGCCATCGATCATGTTGTTGCCGGCGTTGCCGACGATGATGTTGTCTAGATCGTTGCCGGTCGCAGGAGAATTGTAGCTTCCGCCCAGTGTCAGGTTCTCGACATTCGGCGCATTGACGAGGCTATAGCCGTCGATCATGCCATCGTAGATCGTGTCGATGCCTTGACCGGCGAACTCGACCACCTTCGTTTCGTGATTGTACATGAAGTACGAGTCGTCGCCCGCGCCGCCGATCAGCGTAACGCCGTCCCCCATCGCCTGCAGCGAGTCGTTTATTGCGCCGCCGGTGAGCGTTCCCCCGGCTCCGACCGTGGTCCACGCCGTGTTCGGCGCTGCACTTACTGGGAGCGGATTGTCGAGGACGACGTTTGCGGCCGTGAGCGATGAAAGCGAGACGTTCTGCAAGGTGAGCGCCTCGCTCGACGAGAGCGTGACGACGACGTCCGTCCCCACCTGCGTCGCGACCGACATGAGACTTGCGAACGTCGCAAAACCATAGTTCTGCACGCGCAATACGTCGCCACCAGCGCCCACTTGGAAATCGCTGATGGTGTCGGAACCATAACCCTTCGATATAACGAAGAGGTCGCTGCCGGCGCCTCCCGTCAAGAGGTCATTGCCGGTCCCACCGAAGAGGATATCGGCGCCGGAAGTTCCATTGATCACTAGCGTGTAAGTCATGATGGTCGCGTGCTCTCCTTGCACGACAACCATCCAAGAGACGCCTCAACGGCGACTTACAGAGTTGCGGATAAATTGAAGCATGGGTGAAAATGCCGACGCATCACTTAAGGGGGCCTAAAATAGACCACTCACGAGCGATTCATCTTTGGCGAGATCCCGTATTTTTCCGGGATGCAGGCGGGCGTGTGATGAACTCGATCGTCGTTCCAGTCAAGGAACCTGCAACGGTCAAGGTAAACAAACTCGTACGGTACACCGGTGTCGCGGGAAGACAAGCGCATCACTGCTAGAGCCATTCCATGGCGATCTCGATATGCGATAGCGATCCGACACCTCACACCGTTTTCGTCAACCTTCAAGGAGGCGTTGCAGACAGGAGTGACAATACTCACGAGTATCATTAGTCATCGGCACGCCTCCAGAGAGGCGGCGAACGTCTCGAGCGTGCAATCGCCCCTCACTTCTATTCGCGGCAGGTCGAGCGGATCATCCTTCAGGGTCGCAGCGCGATTGGCTGTATTAAATCCAATTGTGTAGCCGCACTCCGCTGCAAGGATTCTGAGCCGCTGATCCGTACATCCGAACGGCGCCGCAAGCGATGTCACTGATCGCCCCAACCATTTCTCCAATTGGATTCGAGACCGCAACAGCTCCTCGGCAACTTCCGAGGTTGAAAGCCCACCGCTGCGGGGATGGCTCGCCAAATGGCTTCCAAACGCTACCCCTTCGGCGGCCAGCGAGACAATCGTTGCGGTATCCATAAGCGGCGCCGGCAATCCGAATGACCCATCCCACTCCGCTCGTCTGCCGACCAAATCGGCGACAATGAATACCTCGGCAGAGAAATCATTCCGCTGCAAGATGGGCCAGGCCCGCTCGGCAAAATCCTCGTACCCATCATCGAAGGTGATCAGCACAGGTCGTCCGAGGAATGGGTGATCGTTCGCAATGCACCGAGCGAGCTGCTCGGAATTGATCGTGTGATAGCCGTTGCGGCGGAGCCACAACATCTGTTCTTGAAAAGCTTCCGGAGAAAGACGATAGGGGGCTAGCTCGGTCGGCCCATCGGTCGCAATCCGGTGATACGCCAATATCGGAATACGCTCGCGCCTCTCTGTTTGGACCACTGTCGTTCGGCGCGTGATCGCCCCGTTCCATACAATAAAGCGCGCTACTTCGGTCTCGATTGGCACGTTGGTCTTGACGTCGGTCACCTGTGGGTCGGAGATGATCTCTCCGGGGAACAGTCGCTTGAACCTATCGACGCGATAGAGCTCGGTTTGCATCGAAGCTTCCAACGCAAGGCCCGGTACGCCACCGATCACTCGCGCGATTGTCTCCGCGCCGTACGGATTTTCCCAATCGAAACCCGTCCGAGACATGTTGTCTTTCAGTACAAAGGCATGAGCCGTCACAAGACGACCACCAGGACGCAACGCGTCCGCCAAACGGTTTGCCACGCGATCGAGTTCCGCCTCATCCTTCAAATAGTAAAGCACTTCGGAGCAGACGATCAGATCCAGGTCCTGCGGAAGGGCATCTGCCGACAAATCGAGCTGCACGAAATCGACGTTCCAGTGCTCGCCGCATCGTGCTCGGGCCCGCTCCAATGCTTTCGTCGATATGTCCGCAGCGATGAGACGCTCGACTCTGGGAGCCAATTGGCGCGTAAAATATCCTTCAGCGCAGGCTAGCTCGAGGGCCCGTTTTGGTTGCTCAGCAGGAAGCATTTGAAGCTGCCTGGAATATTTTTCCTGCTCATAGGCCGAGCCGTAGTTCCAGGGATCCTCCTCTGTAAACAGAATCTCCCAGAATTCCTCCCGGGCAAGGTCACGGGACGGTTCACGGCCTCGACTGCGCCTGCTATCCGATACCTCTTCGCCCGGAGATTTGAGCGGTATCGCACGAAGTGACATCGATTTCCGGATCGCTTGCAACCGGTTCTGATGGCTAGCACTGCTACTCCGGATAAACTGACGAAGGCATTCCGTTCGAGAGTATATCTTAATTGTGAGACGAAATATTCGTCCTGCCTGCTCTCTAATATGCAGGTGCTTTAAATGCTGCGTGACTAACGTTATCCAAAAATTCAAATCAACCGTGCCGAGCACGCCAACGTCCAGCAAGGCTAGAACATGCGGGCCATTGCAGAGATACACATATAGCCGGTCAACGGATCGGTTCGGGCGGACATGCGGCAACCGACGAAGGTCAACACGCAGCCCCAACGTTAGTGAGAGCTCCCTTGCGGACGCCAGATCGTCGCAATCGAGAATCTTCCGTTCGACGTCGTACTGAATCTTCCGTGCGGTCGCGGGCTTGCCCCACGCCTGTCCGATGGCACAGACTAAGCCGGTCAACTCAACTCCATATCGGCTCCACTCTGAAGCCAGTCTGGATGGCAGCAACCTCGCTCCGACACTAACTCCGTCGAGCAGGACAGTGACGATAGGATCAATCGCGTGTTCTGCTTGCGGCAAGGTCGCGAGAACCGTCGGAGGGACGGCAACCTTTCGGCCACGTCCGCAATCGAAAGCAGCGCACCAAAGAGCAAAATATGCATATGTCAGCTCGGCCGCTGCTGCGCCGGAATTCGGTGTTCCGTTCCCGACGCCTTTCGGAGATCCAGTTGCACTTTCTCGTGTAGCAAAACCTCTGGCGATAACGACGCGCGCATCCGCCATCATTTGTTCCATGTCCTGGGTCAGTGACCGATCACTCATCCAATAATAGCTCAGCCTCTCACGGACATGGATCCAACTACCGCCGAGCCGCGCCACTCTTTGCCAGAGGTCCCAATCTTCGCAGGTGCGCAACGACGTATCGAAGACTCCCGCCTCGAGGACCGCTCTTTTCCTTATGAGCACGCTATGGATGACAGTTGCGCAGGAACGGGCAAAGGCTTCAACCGGATCTTGTTGGATGCGATCATCTCCCTGATCCGGCGCTTCATCTGCATTTTCGAAAACCCTGCACCAGTTGCAATATGCAGCCATCGCGTCCGGATGATCATCGAGCGCGCCATTCATCTTCTCGAGAAAGCTCGGATTGACCCAATCGTCGCTGTCCAGAAATAGCAGCCGTTCACCACTTGCGTGTGAGATACCGACGTTGCGTGCCGCGGCTGCTCCCCTTTCTGGGGATTTAAGAACAATGAAACGCGAATCCCGAGCTGCATAGTCGCTGACGATCGCAGATGTCGTATCGACCGAACTATCATCCACGATCAACGCTTGCCAGCTGGGGTTAGTTTGCGCGACCAGACTCTGAAGCGTGCGCTTTATAGTCTCTTCGGCATTGCGGGCGGGGATCACAATCGACGTAAGTGGTGCTCCCACCAATTGCGATTTCGGCAGAGACAGGGACGAAACATTCATTGAATCAACCATCCGTGAGCGCCTAGCCCAACCCGGGCGTGAAGCTAATTGTGTTCAGTCTCCTGCTTCCGCAATGAAGACCCGCCACTGGCCGTCCTGCTCCCACCACATCTCCTCCCGGGGCGACGCGATCGCGAGCCCGGCCTTGGACAGTCCGCGCTCCACGGCGCTTCGGCAGGCCGGTGGCACGCCTTCCAGATCCCCCGCCTTGAGCAGACATTCAAGGTAAGCTCGCGCGAGATGACCACACAACAGCGGTCTCAAGTGTCTCCCCTGCCATGCTTCGGCTCCAGGCTCACGCGGCAGCACTCCGAGTTCCCTTCCCCCATAATGGAGCGTTACCTCGTCGGGTCTCGCTTGATCGATGGCTTCTTCCGCAGCGGGTATCCCTTCCTTGAGGTCGACGTTCAGCCGCCTGGCCGCGCCTGGTGGTGGAGCGCTTAATTCAAAGTGTTTCCAGGCCGACCACGACTTCAGGATTTCCGCCGCTCCACGGAGATACCAATACTCATTCAGCTCGCGATAGAACACAATGTAGGCATCCCGCAAACGCGTGCGGTCGAGAAACTCCAGCACGGATGCCATGGCGTGGGCCAAAGGATCAGTCCGATCACCGAGAGCGAAGATCAAGCGGTCGAACCAGACCCTCACTCCCGAGGACCGTGCCATCAGGGCGGTGATCCTAAGACCCGAACGCACGTGCGGATGCTTCCTGCCGAGCAGGACATCCGAACGGCCCTCCTCGCGCGCACGCCGGAAGGCGCCGGCAACGGTCATCGTTTCGTACTCATGGTGATACGCCCCGGCGTCGGGCACGAAGCGAAAGGGTATTCCGAGCTGCATCAAGCGCACGCCCAATTCGTAGTCCTCATGCGCGGCCCGAAAGCTCGGGTCGAGGCCGCCCAGATGCTCCCATACGTGAGCCGGCAAGGACAAATTTCCCGTTAGAAGGTCTCGAAAGCTGAAGCGGTGTCCCTTTTCGGCGAGGTCCTCGAAGCGCTTCTTCCACCAGTTACGTATGATCAGGCGAAACAAGTTCGCGGATGCGTGCGGCGCGGGCGGATATGGACCTAGCACCGCAGCTGCACCGTCTTCTAATTCGTGGGCGCGCCGATGTGCCTCGACGCAGTGCAGGGACGGCTCGACATCGTCGTCAAGAAACAGCAACAAGCGCCCGGCCGCCGCCTTGGCGCCGGCATTGCGGGCGGCGGCTGGACCGCCGCCTCCCGATTGCTCGACCAGCTTCAGCACGAAGGGGTAGCGCTGCGCGCGCAGCATATCCTCAGTCCCGTCCGTACATCCGTCGGGAACCACAACAACTTCAAACATAGCTGGATCGGCAGTCTGGCGGGCGAGCGCATCCATAACTCTGCCAAGCAGCTGGCGTCGGTTGTGGGTGGGAATGACCACGCTCATCCCAAGACCGATTTCCGCGTTGGTCATCGCGATTGCCTTCTCGATCTGAGGTAAAGCAGAGGTCCGATGATTCCGCCTTTAAAGCGCGCAGAAGCCACGGAGAACGGCGGTACATTCGGGCGCCGCAGCAGCGAACGGAGCACGGCACGCACTTCGCGCCTGAGCCAACGTAAGGCCTCGCGCAGAGCTCCGATGTCGCCGTCGGTGAGGAGCGCCTTCGTCAGCAGCGACGCGCTCGCGACTTCATAGCCGAAGAGCTGTCGATGCAGTTCCTCCGCAGATTTGCGGTGCCTGTGCCAGTTGAGCGCCTCAGGGTCATAAACGATGCGATAGCCTGCCCCCAAAATCCGCCGGAACATCTCGCTGTCCCCGCCTGCATGCGTCTGCGTTCCCGCGTCGAACGCTTCGTCAAAAGGGCCGACTAATTGAACCACAGAACGGCGCAGAGCCATGTTAACTCCTGCGCCTGCATGCCACGCCAGGAGCGGGTTATGCTCGGCGGCATCATAGACGGTGCGTTTGAATCCTCGGACGAAGCCGCCGTAGCGCTGGAAATCGATCTGGGCCGCCGAGGACAGTTCGAGCGCCATTGTGAGACCGGTTGATGCCAGTACAAGCGGATCGCCAAAATTGCGAGCGAGCCGGCGGAGCCAAAGCGGATCGGGGGCCGCATCGTCGTCGGTGAAAAGGACGATCTCTCCCCCCGCCTCGTGCAGCGCACGATTGCGGGCGATGTTGAGCCCGGGGCGATCCTCGCGCACATAGCGGATGCGCGGGCGCTCCCGCAGCAGCCTGGCAGTGGCGTCATTGGACGGCGCGTTATCGATCACGAGGATCTCCTGGCCGTCGTCCGGCATCCGCATCAGTGCACTGATACAGCGCTCCAAGTCCTCGGTCCGGTCACGAGTGCACACCGCTACGCTCACGGAAACGTCGGGCGGTCCGTCAGATCTGGATGGATCGAGGCCGAGACGGTCCCTGAGCCATGCCTGCCAAAACGCGGAGTCAGCGCCTGCAAGGATCATGGGCAGGATCTGTTCGCCCGGACGGTCGAGTCGGATCACGGCTTGGCCGCATGGGCGCCCGCGAACCCTGAGCAGCGCCAGCCCGGCGCGGCAGTCCGGCGGGACCTTGATGTGCTCAGGAAGTTTGGTCATCTCGAGATCGAGCACCGCCATGGGAACGGGTGGCCAGACTCGTTCCACACCGATGTCAGGTACAGCGGGCCCGCTACTGGTTTGAAGCGCTGTCATGCGGCACCATTTCGAAATCGCATCAACCGCAGGGCCATTCCGACGACGGTCGGCAAAAGGCCAGCCACCGCTGCAAGTGTTGCTGGCGAACGACTGCAGCGCAGAGCCTCGCTCACCTGGGCCCTCACTGCTGCGATGTCGCCCTTCCGGACGTAGGTCGGCACTCGGTTCTTGAGGGCGTCACCAGCCCAGAACGCCAGCGAGGCATTCACGGTTGCGTCGGCAGTCTCGGTGGGGAGATAGCCACGGATTATCGACAACGCGCGCCGGACGTCACGAAGATTCTCCGCCGATCGCACTAGGCGGCTCGTGCTCGACGAGCCGTGCACGCGGTAGAGAGCGAGTTGCGCGGTTTCAAACCAGACGTCGCGGTAGGCGGCGATCCTCACCCACATCTCCCAATCCTCGACCGCGGAAAGCCTTCGATCGAAGGTGCCGATCTGCTCATAGATATCGCGGGCGACGACGATGGAAGGAGTCTGGATTAGCTGCCGTCCCGCGATCCTTCCCAGCCAATTCTCCAGGATGCCGCTGCTCTCGCGCTCCAAAGGAGACTCCCAAATCTCGCGACCTTCTTCGTCGATGTAGATCTGACGGCAAAATGCCGCACCAAGCCCGGGCACCCGCTCGAACGCCGTTCCCATCTTCTCGTAGAAGCCCGGCCGGACGGCATCGTCGCCATGCAGCAGATGCACGATCCGTCCTCGGGAGCGCTCCAGACAGGTTTGGAAGTTGGCGGTGTGGCCGACGTTTCCTGCCTGCCTGTAGAATGGGACTCGTCCACGACCGATTTCTCGGACGACGGCTTCAGGGTCATCCATCGTCGACGCATCGTCGACGACCTCGATCTGCATGATATCCGGCCCGGGATCTTGGGATAGGACGCTCGAAAGCGTCTGCCGCAGATATCCCGCGCAGTTGTGGGTGGGAATCATCACGGACCAAAGCGGCCGGGGAAAGCCATCGGCGATAGGGGCGAGCTTGCCCCGGCTGCTCATATCAGCGAGCGGTCCACTCACCAGTCCCTTCGTCATCGGCGCACCAGGCTGCGCAGGCGACGCCTTAGACAATACAGCGACATGTTCAGCACCGCGGCGAGCGTGCGCGGCGACTGGTTGCAGAGCAGAGTTTGCCGCAACTGCACCAGCGCACCGTGGAAATCTCCTCGACAAGTCAGAGTGTAAGCCCAGTAGAGACCCCACTTCGCCCAGTTTTCGGGGGCGCGAGCCAGCACCGCGCGCCCGGCCGGAGAATCGACATAGCTGCCGAGGATTTTGATCGCTTGGCGAACGTCCTTCATGTTCTGTCCACTGCTGATGGACCGTTTGGTGATTGAGCCTTCCGTATCCTGATAATAAGCAAGTATCTTGGGAGTAAACACGACTGGATAGAAAGCCGCAATTCTCGCCCACATCTCCCAATCTTCGCTACAGCTCACCATTCGCTTATCGAACGAGCCCAAGTCCTCGTACACCGC
Organism: Bradyrhizobium nivariense; assembly: GCF_029846695.2. Taxonomy (NCBI): domain Bacteria; kingdom Pseudomonadati; phylum Pseudomonadota; class Alphaproteobacteria; order Hyphomicrobiales; family Nitrobacteraceae; genus Bradyrhizobium; species Bradyrhizobium nivariense. Next base: position 11,734 of record NZ_JARWCR020000089.1, read on the forward strand.
ACGGCGAACGACCATCGAGGGAGGTTGAAGGGGAAGCTCCGCCCCGATCCGCTCGAACCATCGCTCGATGACGCCAGGCTCGGATTTTTCCAGAGGGGAGAGGCGCACCACGCTTCCCTCCGAGCCAACAATGGCGTGACGGCAGAAAGCCGCTCCCGCATCGTCGAAGGCCCCGAACAAGGCGTCCATCTCATCGTAGAAACCGTGCTCGACCCAGTCATCGGCGTGAAGGATATGGATCAAGTGCCCCCTAGCCCGTTCGACACACGTGTTAAAGTTTCGTGCGTGTCCCACGTTAACGGACTGGCGGAAGAACTCGACCCGGCCTTGGCCGACCTCCTTAACGATCTGTGCGGCATCGTCTGTCTTCGAACAATCGTCTACGACCTCGATCTGCATGATCTCGGCGGTCCGGGCTTGCGCAAGAACACTTGATAGGCCTCGCCGCAGATCGGCGCCCGAATTGTAAGCCGGCACCATCACGGACCATCGAGGTCGGGTCCGCAGTCCCGCAACAGGTCCGGGCTGACCGCGCTGGTCCCTGGATTTGGCCAGGAGTTCCCGACTAGCATAAGGCGGAGCGAGAGCCCTCACGCGTCACCTTTGCCTGCTAGGTTGGGTAATCCGGCAATGGCACATGCAAGTTGACGCCCAACAGCTTCGACTGAGAAGGTCGTCACGACCCGTCTGCGGGCCTGCTCCCCCATCGCACCACTGAGTTTGCGATCGAGCACAAGTCGCGAGAGGGCATTGGCGAAAGCAGGGGTGTCGCCGACAGGCACGACCACGCCCCCACAGCCATCGCTTGGGAAGATGTCCTTCACGCCCGAGGCCGCGGCCGCCACAACCGGAAGTCCGCATGCCATGGCCTCAATCGGAGCGACGGGGAAACCCTCATGCCGAGAGGCGAACGCATAGACATCTCCCGCGGCGAGGAAGCGTCGCACCACATCGCGATCAGTTTCATAGCGGTTCTGCCAGAAGATGCCGCGTCCTTCCAAAGCACGGATCCGACCTCCGAGCCATTCTGCGTCCTGGCCCGAGCCCAGAAGCAACAACCGTGCGTCCAGATCTGGGCTTTCGCACACCAGAAGCTCCCAGGCCTCGATTAGGACGTCCAGCCCCTTCGCCTCGCGATCGACCCTACCGTGCCAGACGACAACACGGGTCAAGTCGGAGGCCCCAATCTCGTCCCGCGCCGACTGCCGCTCGATCTCAACTGGATACCAGTGAGAAACATCCACCGGGTTGAATACCTGGCAGACGCGCGACTCAGGACCATAGGCCTTCCTCACCCTCGCGATCTCCTCTCCGGGCGCTGCGAGCAGCGCGTCGCTGGCCGCGATCACCCTGCGCTTCCACAACCGACTGGCGAGATTCGTCTCGCGATTCCCGCCCTGGAAGGTGCCGAACACTCGGAGTCCAAGACGGCGCGCGAGGACAACGCTAACGTCGAAACGAAATGACTCGTATTCCTGCACGATCAAGGCCTTACAGCCCTCGCGGCGGAGCTCCCGCGCGAAAAGCGCGATGGGGGTGCTGAGGTGGGTGAGGACAGAGCCTAGCCAAGCCTTAGCTCGCTGTCTGACGCCCTTTGGTGGAGGTCGTCGTAGCAATTCGGAGTAAGTCGGGAACAGCTTGCGCGTAGCCATGTAGAAGCGCGGTGCGGGAAGCACTGTCTGGCGATGGCCTGTCCCGTCCTGGACATAGTGGACGGGCTCCCGTACCTCCCCCGAGAAGAAGTACACCACCGTAGCGAAGCCGGCCGCCCTCAAAGCGTCCATGTAGCCCAGCGTCCATCCGCCGGGTCCTTTCCGGCAGAACTGGTCGAGCGACACGCCAATGGTGCACAGGAAGTCCTCCCAGACTTCTCCACCCGCAACAACTAGAGCAACTGTCGGCCGATCTGATACGACAGGCAGATCCGTTCGACGAAAGATGCCGGTCACGGCTCACCCCCTTTGGAGAACGGGAGGCAACCGATGCCGAGTACATCGTCGTGCGCAACATCCGCCGCAAAAATCCGGCTCCAAGCCGAGGGTGGATTCATGAAGCCCTTCCCCGAGTGCGGCCCAACGACTGAGAAATCGTAGCAATGGTAATGATGATCATAGATCCCCTGCCAACCCTGCTGGTAGACCCCGACGCTGATGGAATAATTCCCGCCGGCGAGGTCCAGACGATCGAACGCCAGCCGCAGCGTTGTAAGGCCTGTTAGGACGCTGAGATCCACACCGCCGACCTCGGTGTTTGTGTCCAAACACGGCGACTCGTCATCCGTGTGGATCGTCACGCTAGCGAGCGCCGCCTGCACAGGATTGTGGGCAAGGAGATCGAACTCCACCGCGAGGCCAGCACCGGAAACAATACTGCGGGCGAATGCGCCGTTAGGATGAAGCAGCCGGACCGCGCGGATCTGGACTTCTTGCGATCCGCTCCGGTTAACGCCGTGCTGCAGCAACTTGCCGCCCGGCAGCCGCTCGACCTCGACGGAGGTTTCGGGTCGATCCACCAACTCCGGCAGAGCGTCAGATTCATAGAGGTCCATCACGGCCTGCGTAGGGCCGTAGGCCACAACTTTCCCTTGCTTGAGAAGGAGGACCTCGTCGCACAGCGCGCGGACCTGGGAGGAATCGTGGGACACAAGAAAAATGGTGGCGCCGCTCGCCTTGATCGCAGCTATCCGCTCCAAGCACTTCCGCTGGAAATGTAAATCCCCTACGGCAAGCACTTCGTCGATGAGCAGAACGTCGGGTGACATGTGCGCCGCCACAGAAAAGGCAAGGCGCATGCGCATGCCGCTGCTGTAGGTTCGAATCGGCATCTCAATGAACGATTCGAGTTCGGCGAACGCAACGATGGAATCGTAGCATCCCCTGACTTCTGCTCTTGTCATTCCGGCGATCACGCCCGCAATGAAGATATTCTCTCTACCTGTGAGATCGTCAGTCAGGCCAGCATTCAAGTCCAAGAGCGCGCCGACCCGCCCATGCACGTCGATAACGCCCTCGGTAGGCTGACCGACACCGCCGATCAGCCGGAGCAGCGTCGATTTTCCGGCGCCGTTCTTGCCGACGACGCCGACCATCCGACCTGCCGGCACGGTGAAGGAGACGTCCCGCAGCGCCCAGAACGTGTGCATCTCACCACTTCGGAAGCCCGTCAGCACAGATTCCTTGAAGGACGTAAGTCGGTCTCCGCTCGGCCTACGGAATTGCTTGCTAACACCTTTGACTATGATGGAAGCGCGCATCAGATCTCCTCGGCGAAGCTGACGCTCATCCGCCTGAACAACAGGATGCCTCCTGCCAAGATACAGCACGAGCCGATCATGAGACTCCCGAGCGCCAACGCCGACGGCCATACGTCATCCATCAGAACGCCTCGGTAGGCATTCAGCAGCACGGCCATGGGATTGACATGGTGCAGGAACCGGTATTGCTCCGGCACCAGGCTCGAACTGTAGAAGACAGGTGTTAGATAAAAAGCGAGCATCGTGGCGATCGTGACGAGATGCTGTGTGTCGCGAAAGCGGACATGCACGGCCGCCACGACGTAGGCAAGACCGGCCGTAAATGCGAATTGCGCGGCCATGATTGCTGGGAGAGCAACGAGAGACGCGCCAAACCGTCCTCCATCCAGCAGGATGACGATGAGCATGACGGGGAGCGCCAGGAGGAAGTGGATGCCGTTGCTGGCGACTGTGATCAACGGAAGGACGATGACCGGAAAACCTGGCCGTCTCACCAGGTCGGGATTCGAGGTGATGGCGAAAGCCGCGGTCGTGATGGCGCCGCTGAACCACGTCCAGGCAAGCACACCCACGAACACAAAGGAGGCATAGTGCGGGACGTTGAGGTTGACAATGGAGCGGAACAAGAACGTCAGGATGACAATCTGGCTCAATGGATTCAGAAGCGACCAGGCGATGCCGAGAGACGAGCGTTTATAACGGATCTTGAGTTCGCGAAGCACGAGCTCATAGGCCAGATCCCTCGCGTGCAAGTAGATATGCCGCCAGCTGCGGTCAGAGTTGATCGGGATGTTGGAAGGTGCGCTTGCCGTCATCTAGCCCTTGCCGTGTGATGATGCCGGTCCCCAGTCTCCGGAACTGGGGCGTCCTCTGCGGTCGACCGATCGAGCCGATCGCCTCCGACAAATCCGTCCAGCAGCGGTCCCCGAACCGCCTTTTCTTCAAGCAACCGATCTTCGTCGGCCAACCGCTTCTGCTTTGTGCACGCTATTGCGTCTACCGGATTGTCTTTATCCAGTTCTGGATCCACGGACAAAAATGCTAGAAGCGATCCAACAGGTCGATCTCTTGCCAACCTCCTGTTGATCGCCATCAGCACTTCCGTTGCGGTGATCATTGACAGCACGGGATCGTTAATTAGCAACTTCGTGTAGGCCGCTACAGCAGGAAGGGATCGCCTCTCGCGCAATAAAACCTGGAATGCATACCTGTACGCGCTCCCGAATGCCCAGCGCTTCACCCGAGGAGCGATCGAAGAGTTACGTTCCACATGTCGCGCGATGGTCTCAATCATGCTCCTCGACATGCGCGATCCGTCGCTCGACATATTTCCTTGATGGATGCGGTAGCCAACGAGGAACGATCTCACAGCTTCAATCCGATAGCGCGCCGCGAGCCGGAGCTCGAAATCGAGATCCTCACAACCACCGATCCCAATGTCGGCGTACGACGGATCGAATCCACCAACCGCAAGCGCAGCCTCGCGATGGACCAATAGATTGCTTCCGTTTCCTATGAACTTGAGCACAAGGTCTCGAGCCAAGATATAGCCGCGACAACCGGCCAACGTCTGCCCATTGCCTGTGACTTGATCATCCGCGTTGATGGTTCGGTGAAAAGTGTAGACACCACCCCAAGCGGGATCGGAACGATGGATATTTAGAGCCTCAACCTGCCGCTCTATCTTTGTCGGATGCCAGATGTCATCCGCATCCAAGAATGCGACATAGGCTCCCCGCGCACTTTCGATTCCGAGATTTCGAGCACGAGCAACGCCGCGATTGGGAGTGCTGAACAAGTGCAGACGCTTATCACTAACAGCAATTGCCTCCACGATGGAGCGCGTATTGTCAGTCGAACCATCGTCAACGACGATGACTTCCATATTCTCATATGTCTGAGCCAGCGCCGACGCGAGCGTTCTAGCGATAAAGCGCTCGGCGTTGAAGGCCGGCACGACGACGGATACGAGTTCCATCAAAATCCAGCCGCTCTGGTTCCGGGCATTTCAATCAATCGTTCGGAGTCTTAAAGTGAGGCCTGTCTGTCCCGCCAGCTTAGCGCAGTTTCGATGATGAAATCGATGTTCGAGCGCTGGGGTGTCCAGCCAAGCTCCCGCTCAGCCTTGGCGTAGGACGCGACGAGCACGGGCGGGTCTCCTACGCGTCGCTGGCCAAGTTGGATGACCGGCTCGTTGCCCGCAGCACGCTTTACCGCCTCGATCAGTTCGAACACACTCGTTCCAACGCCGGTACCCAGATTGAAGACATGGGTCCCCGCACGGGTAACAAGCATCTCGCCTGCAAGCAAATGCGCCCGAGCGAGGTCGTTGATATGAACGTAGTCCCTGATCGCGCTACCATCGAGTGTCGGGAAATCTGTTCCGAATACCGTAAATGGCCGGCCTGGGTTGCGAGCGGCTTCGATCGCCAGCGGGATGGCATGCGTCTCGGGCTCGTGGTGTTCCCCGATCTCACCGTCAGGATCGCATCCGGCTGCATTGAAATACCGCAACGAGACTGATGCAATGCCGTAGGCTCTGCCATAATCCTCCAACATGCGCTCTATGATCATTTTCGACCAACCGTACGGATTGATCGGCGATTGCGGATGCGTCTCGTCAATCGGCAGGGTGCGCGGGATACCATAACTTGCGCAAGTGCTGGAGAACAGAAGGTGGCGGCATCCCGTTGCGCGCATCGCTTCTAGCAAGGCGAGCGTACCCGCAGTGTTGTTGACGTAGTAGCGTGCCGGGTCAGCGATCGATTCACCCACATAGGCAAAAGCAGCAAAATGCGCGACCAAGTCCGGCTTATATATATCCAACGTACTGCGCACCCGCTCCTCATTTTGGATATCGCATTCGATCAAGGGCCCCCACCGCACGGCCTCTCGCCATCCTCGTGAAAGATTGTCGAGAGTTACGACATTCCAACCGGCATTGGCGAACGCTTTGCAACAATGCGAGCCCACATAGCCTGCGCCTCCCGTTATAAGAACGGTTCTTGTCATGCCGCACCAGTTCCTTCTGCGCGCAGCAAATTGTCAAAATAGGCTATCGTCTCCTTGAGGCCTTCGCGCAACGGCACGGACGGAGCCCAGCCAAGCGCATCGCGTGCCTGACTGATATCGGGCTGCCGCTGCCTTGGATCGTCGATCGGAAGTGGCTTGAAATCGATCGAAGACTTCGACGCAGTCAGCTCGATGACAGTCTCGGCCAGTCCCATCATCGTAAACTCGACGGGATTCCCCAGATTGGTCGGTCCGGTTATCTCATCGCCCGTGCCCATTAGCCGCATGAGACCATCGATCAGATCGTCGACGTAACAGAAAGAACGGGTCTGCTTGCCGTCGCCGTAGATCGTAATCGGCCGGCCGGTGAGAGCCTGCACGATGAAGTTTGACACGACCCGCCCGTCATTGAGCTGCATCCGCGGACCATAAGTGTTGAAGATGCGCGCGACCTTGATCGAGAGATTGTGCTGCCGCCTATAATCGAAAAATAGCGTCTCGGCGCAACGCTTGCCTTCGTCATAGCAGGAGCGTGGACCAATGGGATTTACCCGACCCCAATAGGCCTCGTTCTGCGGGTGCACCTCGGGATCACCGTAGACTTCCGAGGTTGAGGCCTGCAGGATTTTCGCCTTAACTCGCTTCGCCAAACCCAGCATGTTGATTGACCCATGCACGCTGGTCTTCGTCGTCTGTACGGGATCGTATTGATAGTGAATAGGACTGGCCGGACACGCCAAGTTGTAGATCTCGTCGACCTCGACATATAAGGGAAACGTGATGTCATGTCTCATGAGCTCAAAGCGAGAACACTTCAGCAGGCTGCTCACGTTCTCTTTAGAGCCAGTGTAGAAGTTGTCGACACAAAGAACTTCGTGTTTGGCGCTAACTAATTTCTCGCACAGGTGCGAACCTAGGAACCCCGCACCACCGGTGACCAATATCCGTTTCGTTTGACGCGGCACGGAACAACCCTTTGTAATTATTCGTTATTTACTCTATTGTCGTACAATCGTCGCTATTTAATCGGCTTCCCGATAAAGTCTTATTGGTTTGCTTTCAAGAGTACAGTTCAATTGCGATTAAGCATTAAAACAGTATGGCGCGTTCTCAAGGTGTGCTGACCAATAAACTTGTCTCGATCGTCGTGCCAGCCTTCAATGCTGCGGACACGATCCACGAGACCGTCGCCAGCGCGCTAAATCAAACTTACCGGAATATCGAAATCATCATAGTCGATGATGGCTCTTCGGATTTTACGAAGTCGATTGCGGCCGCTCTGATGCGGGGCGATTCGAGAGTCCGATATATCTACAAGCAGAACGGCGGCGTGGCATCGGCGCGTAACCGAGGAATTGCAGATGCGCAGGGAGATTTCATCGCCACGCTTGATGCCGATGATCTCTGGCACCCGACAAAGCTTGAACGACAGCTCGAGCGGTTTGAGGCAAGCGGCCCGGAAACCGCGCTCGTGTACGCGTGGTGCTGCTGGATCGATGATGACGGCAACGTTACCGGTTCTGCTCCGCCAATACGGCAAGAAGGCAGTATCCTTGCACAAATGTGTTTGGGCAACGTCGTCATCAGCGGCAGCAACGCCCTGATAAGGCGAGAGGCATTGGTCGGCGCAGGTGGCTTCGATGAGTCGCTGCGCTCCCGCGGAGGCCAGGGGTGCGAGGACTGGAAGCTGTATCTCCAGATTGCGGAGCGACACGAGATAGCTGTGGTGCCGGAGTATTTGATAGGCTACCGCATCTCCCCCGGCTCAATGTCAGATGATTTTCGGCAGATGATGAGATCGCGTCGGATGGTAGAAATCGAGTTTAACCAAACGCATCCGGAGCTTGCCGGCCAGTTTGCGCGTGGCGAGGCGATACTCGCCTGCTCGCTAGCCCTGCGAGCAATCGAACAAGGACACTTTCGTGATGCACTGGAGCTAATCACTAAGCTATCGCGCAGCACCCTTCAGACGGGCACGGCGTCCGTGATGTGGCTATTGGCCGGCCTAACTCGACGTGTGCTAAGGTGGGTTCAAACGAGTGCTCGAACTCCATCTAGCAAATTCCTTCCGGCACCTCAGCATAGGAACGACCAAACACGGTGCAGCCGATCGAGCAACTAGAGGGCATATTGCACGTCCGGGCAGACCACTACCGGCGGCCTTCCAATCATCTGCCATCACTTCGTATCGTTTTCTCGGACGCGAGCTCATCAGTAGGATAGACGCGAGCTCGGCGAGCTTCGGCCAAAACTTCCCCCTTCGAGGAGCTTGCCACCGCAGTCCATTGATACACGCCTTGCCTGCAAGGAGCGAATGTTCGGATACTTCCAGACGGCAGAACGCCGTTTGCCGGCATGGCGATTTCTTGACCGCCCATTTCCCTGGTCCCTTGCGACAGTGTGAGCAGAAGCAGTTTCGCATCTGGAGGCACGTTTTTAAAGCGAATCTCCGGATTCGGAAAAAGCGTAATACAGCCTTTCGCGCCCTCCCAGGAAAAATCAATGGTCATTGGTTCGGCCAAAGCTGCACCGCACCCGGGGATCCACGCTACAAACGCACAAAACAACACCCTGAAAAGCATGATGACCTCTAGTTGCTGAATAGCTGCAGCATGTGCAGAAAATTCCAGCCCGACTTATCAGGCAGAACAATAAATGCTGGCGACGTTAGTCGCAAGCAAGACTAGAGATCAAGCATCAACTGCACTGAAAGAACTCACGAAAGCGGCTTTGCCTGGCGCTATGATCGAGCACTCTCTCGTGGGACCGGAGAAGATATTCCGCGTGCCGCGAACATGCAAAATTTCTGCCGCTATTAACGGTTAAGCGGGTCTCTCATAGACAATCAGAAGGTGACGGGCCATGTACCCCCAATCAGCAAACGAATTCGCGCGTCCGGTAGGTGTCCATTGAAGATTCTGGTGCATGACTATGCCGGCCACCCTTTCCAGGTCGATCTCAGCCGCGAACTCGCCTCGCGAGGACACCAGGTCACACACGCCTATTTCCACGGCGACCATGGCCCGAAGGGGCGCCTTCACCGCACCTCCTCTGACCCGGTCGGCTTGTCCTTCAAAGGCGTAAGCCTCCCGCGTCCATATGACAAAGCCTCATTCGTCAAGCGCCGGTTCGACGATGTCGCCTACGGCAAGGCCGTCGCACAAGTTGTCCTGTCGCTCAAGCCCGACCTCGTCATCTCTGGGAATACGCCGACGGAAGCCCAATCGGCGATCGTGAAGGCATCTCGTAAGGACGGCGCATCCTTCGTCTTCTGGGTCCAGGATTTCTACAGCATTGCCGCGTCGAAGCTGCTGCAAAAAAAGATGGGCGCCGTCGGTGCCGCGATTGGCGGATACTATTCGTTTCTCGAACGCGGCCAGTTTGCCAATTCTGACGCTATCGTGGTCATCACCGATTCGTTCGCTGACATCGCAAAAAAATGGGTCAGTGCCAAAGATAAGGTCTTCACCATCGAGAACTGGGGGACGCTGAACGAGATTTCGCCGCTTCCAAAGAACAATGATTGGGCAATCCGTCACGGGCTCGCTGGGACCTTCAACTTCCTTTATTCGGGCACACTCGCGCTGAAGCATAATCCTCAATTGCTCGTCGAACTTGCCAAGCGCGTAAAGGGACAGGCAAATGTCGTCGTCGTGAGCCAAGGCGTGGGCGTATCCGAGCTCGAGCGGGCAAAGAATGAGCAATCGCTTGACAATCTGATTCTGTTGCCGTTGCAATCCTTCGCGGATCTGGCCAAAGTTCTTGCAACGTCGGACGTGACAGTCGCGACGATTGAACCGGATGCGGGCATGTTTTCTGTTCCGTCGAAGGTGCAGTCATATTTCTGCGCTAAACGCCCGGTATTGCTCGCTGCACCAGCCGAAAACCTTGCTTCCCAGGTGGTCCGCAAGAACGGAGCGGGTCTTGTCGTTGATCCGTCCGATAAGAGCGGTTTTTTGCGTTCCGCGATTCAACTGATGGAAAACGATGCCCTGCGCGTCGGAGCGGCTGAAAGTGGTAGGAAATTTGCTTTGAACAATTACGACATCAAGCGGGTTACGGATCGTTTTGAAACGGTTTTTCAATATGCTATCGACGCGAGAGATGCGAGAAAGGGAACTTCATGACTAAGACTGCCCTGGTGTGCGGCGCAGGTGGATTTATCGGCGGGCACCTTGTGAAACGCCTAAAGCGCGAAGGTTTTTGGGTCCGCGGCGTCGACCTGAAATTTCCGCCCTTTGCCGAAACCGAAGCGGATGATTTCGCAGTTGGCGATCTCCGCGATCAATATTTCTGTCGCCAGATTGCGGATCGGCGGTTCGATGAGGTGTATCAGCTCGCCGCTGATATGGGCGGTGCTGGCTATATTTTCACCGGCGAGCACGACGCCGACGTGATGCACAATTCGGCCACGATCAATCTCAACATGCTCGATGCCTGCCAGAAGCGGAACGTGCGCGGCATGTTCTATTCGTCGTCGGCGTGCATGTATCCCGAACACAACCAGATGGATCCGAACAATCCGAACTGTGCCGAGGATTCCGCCTATCCGGCGAACCCCGACAGCGAATATGGCTGGGAGAAGCTGTTCTCGGAGCGCCTCTACCTCGCCTATAACCGCAATCATGGCATGCGCAATCGCGTCGCGCGCTTTCACAACATTTTCGGGCCGGAAGGTACCTGGGATGGCGGCAAGGAGAAGGCGCCCGCTGCAGTCTGCCGTAAGGTGGCCCAGGCTGCCAACGGCGAGGTCGAGATCTGGGGCGACGGCACCCAGACACGCTCATTCCTTTATATCGACGAATGCCTCGAAGGCACGATCCGCCTGACGCGGTCGGACTTCGAAGGTCCGGTCAATGTCGGTTCGGAGGAGATGGTCACGATCAATCAACTCGTCGACATCGTCGCCGATATTGCGGGCAAGAAGCTCCACAAAAAGCATATACCGGGCCCGCTCGGCGTGCGTGGCCGCAATTCGGACAACCGGCTGATCGGACAAAAACTTGGCTGGAAGCCATCCGCTACGCTGCGCTCAGGCCTTGAGAAGACGTATGAGTGGATCGAGCGGCAGGCGCGCGGGAATCAGGAGCGGGCAAAGGCGGCCTAGGACGTCTCCGGATCTGATCATTTGAAAGGGGGGATGAAGCGCAGCCAGCCCGCTGGCGGCGCTTCATTGTTGACGGCGAATTGTCGTCGATGCAATGGGGCTCGTGAACTCTTGACAGAGTATGCCTGCGACCATGCAAACATTTGCCCAACTCTTTGTGGTTCTGTGGGCAGGAGGGATCTCGTGATGCAGCACCGGACCGGCACAGACGCGAAGATCGGAGTCGTGAATGGCTTCCGCGGCATCGCCATTCTCATGGTGGTTCTCCACCATCTCTTTATCCCCTATGCGGCAAAGGACCCACTACACGCTGGGCAACTCGATCCGGATGGCATCTTCGCAGCCTTCATCGCAAATGCCTGGCTCGGCGTTCCTCTCTTCTTTGTCCTTTCCGGCTTTGTGCTCTATCTCCCCTACCGCCTCGGACGTCGCAATATAGAGAGCCTCGCCGATGTTCGGTCGTTCTATCTGCATCGCGCCCACCGGCTCTTGCCCCTCTACTATATCGTCGTCCTTGTAACGCTGACGCTGCATGCGCAGACCGGCGTCGGCTCTGTCCGCTGGTATCTCGAGGCCGGCGGGCTTCTTTCAACGCTGTTCGTGTTTTCGCCTCACGGGTTCATGCCGCCGTCCAACATGGTGCTCTGGTCCGTCGCCGTCGAGATCTGGTTCAGCCTGCTGTTTCCTGTCTTGATTGTCGCTATCCGCCGCTGGGGCATTGGCACCGTCGTGGTTGCGGCGCTGGTGGCATGTTCAATATTCAACTTCATTGGCGGCTCGATTCCGGTCGCGAACATCGGCTCTTTCCGTCCATTCACCAACGGCATATTCGGAAGCTGCTATCAGTTCGTCATGGGCATGTTGGTTTGTGATGTCTACGTGCGACAGCTCGAAAATCCAAAACGGCCTGCGTCGAGCCTCCCGTCGCTGCTCTCAGGCCTCGTGCTGGGCGGGCTCGGGCTCTATCTGACTCACCACGCGCCTTGGCTCGCGGTGCGAGTTCTGGGCGGCATGATGTTTTCGATGGCTTTTTCTCTCTTTCTCTTCGGCAGCCTGTTCGCCGGCAGCCTCCTCCGCTCGCTTCTCGAAAACTGGCCGCTGCAACTGCTCGGCTGCATGTGCTACAGCATCTACGCTTGGCACGGGATCGTGATGAACGACATGATACCGCCTGATGCTTCGATGCTAGCGGATACGATGCGGCTGCTGGCGCCGTTTACAGTGCTGATCCTGGCGTTAAGCGCGTTGAGCTACCGGTATATCGAGTTTGGACACAGGCGAGACTGGAAGGCGCTGTTTCTGCTCGGCGAAGCCGGAGTTCAACCGCAAATCGCCCCTGTTGCCCCTGCGCTCGAGCAACGCATGGCGCACCTCGCAGGGAGGGAATAGGTGACGATGCTTGACCACCAGTACGAGGGGCGCGCCGCCCGCGGATGGCGTCAACCGCCGTTCGACGCTCCCGGTTAGATCCAATGCGAGTGACGAGACGGGAGCTGCTAACGGGGGTGGCCAGTGTTGTCTGCCTTTCCGGCGATCTGCCTGCCACGAGCGCTTGGGCCGACACGCCAGCCAACGTGGTGCAGACGTCGGAGTCCGAAATCGCCGTCGCGATCCATAATGCAACGGTCGGAAGCGAAGACCGCGTGGCCAGGATCCCGGTGGCGTTAAGCGTGCCGACCAACCGCACGATTGCCCTCGAGTACATTGCCCGCGATAGAGAGCAGCCCCCAAACAACCAGAGCGAGGCTCAAGCAAGCACCTCGCCAACGATCGCCCGCGGATACCTGATTTTTCAACCTGGCGAGCAGCAAAAGACCATCGAGGTGCCGCTCTCGCGTCCGCTTCAGGCCGGACGATCGCTCGAAGTCGAGCTCTCGGATTATTTCATCTACCCTCAACACGTATACACAAGCCGGATCGGCCGGATAACGGCCGGCGATGGCACGCCGTCGGATCCGACACCGCGTAACGATCTATTTGAGCTGCCGCCGTTACCGGCCCGAGGCACCGTTGTATTCTCGGACGATCTTCGCGACCCCGACTTCGCAAGCGATAGCGGATTCCGTTCGGACGGGAGGCCATGCTGGCAAAGCCGCTACTCACACGGTCGCCGCCACGACAGCAACCGCGAGTTGGCATACTACGCGGATCCGACTCTGAACCCTGAAGCCAAGGTGTGGGGGATCGATCCCTCGACCGGACATCGCTTCATCCAGGCAGAATACGTGGAGAACGGACTGTCCGATGGGAAGGGCGGCAAGCTGTTGCTCGGTTGGCAAGAAAACGTCCCTTTCAGGTATACCGCCGCGATCGTCACCTCACGGACATTGTTCAACCGCATCACCACGGGCAGCTATGTCGAATTTGACGTGAAGCTTTCGAAGGTCACGGGAAGCTGGCCTGCACTGTGGCTCAAACGAGTCGGTGACGGTTGGCCGCCGGAGATCGATGTTCTTGAAGCCTTCATCAAATCCGCTTCCTATCCAGCGGACGCCGTGACCTCGAGCATTCATTGGCTCGGCGAGCAAGGACATCGGACCTATGGCGCATCCGTGCCCCTCACTCATGTTGAGCCGGGCGCGGACGTGTTCGCCAGGTTCAATCGCTTTGGCTGCTTGCTTGGCGAAAAGCAGATCACCTATTACTTCAACGACAAGCCATTCTGCGCGATGCCGAACCTGGTGGGCGCGGGTCCGTGGTATGTGCTGATCGATGTGACCGTTGGAGGCGTCCTCGGCGAACCGAGCGATCCGAAAGCCTTTCCCGCGCGAATGCATATCGCCGGAGTGAAGGTCGTACAGTTCCAATGATGGCTGTACAATTGGGATACCGATGAGAACCTACACGTATTGCTGTGAACCCCGCTATCGAGGTATCGAAGAGTGATGCGCACAAAAAAGACCGTGCTGGTCTATCGCAACGAACTCCTGCCCGTCTCTGAGACCTTCATCAAGGAGCAGATACTTGCGCTCAGGGACTGGCGCGCCGTTCTGGTTGGACGCAAGAAAGTCAATCAATTGCCACTGGACAGTCTAGACGTTCGTTTGATTGGCCCCGCAAGCACGGGATTATTTGACGCCTTGCTGTGGAAATCGCAACAGGCGCTCGGTGTCGTGCCCCCCCATGTCAAACGGGTCCTCGCGCGCGAGCGTCCCTCACTGATCCATGCCCATTTTGGAGTCGACGCACTCGATGCATGGCCGCTCGCGCGCGCACTGAACTTGCCAATGCTCGTGACACTGCATGGCTACGACATAAATACTCACCGAGAATGGTGGGAGGCAGGAAAAGGTGGATCCGACATGCATCGCTATCCAACACACTTGTTGGAGCTAGCCAAACAGCCGCGCGTTGGCTTTATCGCGGTATCGGAAGCGATTCGCCGGCGAGCTATTGAGTTCGGAATAGCCGCGGAAAAAGTCTTCGTCCGTTACATTGGCATCGATTCTTCCAGATTTGCACCGGGACCAGTTCCAATCGATCAGCGCCCCGCTCGCGTTCTCTTCGTTGGACGTCTAGTCGAAAAGAAAGGCTGCCGGTATCTCATTCAAGCCGTCGCTCAGGTTCAAGAGAACGTGCCAGGTTGTGAATTGATCATCATCGGAGATGGACCCCTGCGTGAAGAGCTTGAACAGCTTGCTCGAAGCCTTCGCGTCTCGGCGACCTTCTTGGGCGCCCGCTCGAACGGCGAAGTGAAGCACGAAATGGACAATGCTCGCGTGTTCTGTCTCCCAAGTGTGACAGCCGAGAGCGGCGATGCTGAAGGCTTGCCAATATCGATCTTGGAGGCTCAAGCTTCGGGCATACCAGTAATCACGTCCGCGCGGGGTGGAGTCGGTGAGGCTGTAAGGGACGAGCTGAGCGGCCTCACCTTCGCGGAGGGAGACGTCAGCGCACTCGCCTCGAAGCTGAGAGCTATACTCGTTGATGATGATCGCGCGCGCGAACTGGCTGCCGAGACCGCGCGGTTTGTGGCAAGCTCGTTCGATATCCGACCGCTCACTGCAAAATTGGAGGCTCTTTACAGCTTCACAGCCAGTCAGTCGGAGCGAGTATCAAATCTTAGCTTTGGTAAGGAACATGCTACGTGAACTACATCAACCCCCACCAGCGAGACACCATGACGACCTTCGGACGAATGGACCTCACCAGTTGGACTCTCTTCGTAGCCAATAGGCTATTCACAACAGCCATCCGCTTGCTACCCTCCGAAAGAGAGCAGGCGTTTGACCTCTATTATCGTCTCGTGAGACGCATCAGTCCGAGATTCACCGGTCGCACCTATTTCGGCGCCGCGATAAATTGTCGGATCGAAGACCACATCATGAAGAGGATTTTCTTCTTTAATGTTTGGGAGCCATACAATTCTCGTCTCATTCAATCAGTGCTTCGTCCAGGAGACACTTTCGTGGACGTCGGGGCGAACGTTGGGTACGATAGCCTGCTTGGAAGCAAACTAATCGGACCTGAGGGCAGAGTTATTGCGATTGAGGCCGCGCGCTCGATTTTCGAGCAACTCGGCGACAATCTGGCACGAAATGGCGTAGCCAACGTCCGGTTAGTCAAGGTTGCCGTTTCAGACAAACCAGGAGAACTTACGCTCTTTGGCGGAGACAGAGGCAACCAAGGGAGGACGTCCCCTATCCAGCGCGACAATCTCGTTCCGGTCGAAACCGTTCCAACCAAACCGCTGGACGATATCCTCACTGACGACGAGCGCGCTTCGGTAAGGCTGATCAAGATCGACATTGAGGGCGGCGAGCTTCCCGTGCTCGAACGTCTAGTCGATACCTTGCATCTCTATGGCCCCAGCATGAGTCTTCTGGTCGAAATGTCCGAGGATGCTTCGGGACGCTCCCGCGTGGTATTCGACAAGCTTCTCGCAGCGGGCTTCAGCGCGTATCAGGTGGAAAATGACTACTCTCTAAGTTCTTATCTGCGATCGCAACCGCGAAAAACTCCGCTGAAAATCACGAGCCTTCCCAAGAGCCAGACTGATATCTTCTTTGAGCGCCCCAACCATTCTCGTAGCCTGCGCCTTGCCGAGCTCGCAGGCTGAAAGCTCCGCGTAACAATCAATGGATAGCCGCCCGGGAAAGATGGATAACGCAGCGTCATTATCGATTGAATTCGACCGCTCCGGCCTCAAGGCGGCGTCTCGGAAGGCGATCGCCGTCAGCTATGTATCGCAGGTCGTCAAATTCGTTATCCAGTTTCTGTATACCATCGTTATTGCCCGCCTACTTACTCCTGGAGACTTCGGAGTGGTGGCGATGGCAACGCCTTTATTAGCCTTTGCCGCTCTCCTTGCCGACATTGGATTATCTCAGGCGGCGATTCAGAACCAGAAGCTGAGCCAGAGCCAGCTATCCTTTCTGTTTTGGTTGAATATAGCCGTGACTGCCGCCTTGGCAGCGCTGATCGTGTTTTCGTCGCCGCTTGTGGCTTCTTTCTATGGTGAACCTAGAGTCGGGCCAGTGGTGGCGATCTTGGGCGCGCTTATGATCGTAGGTCCGATTGGCGCTCAGCATACTGTCCTGCTGAATCGCAACTTCGCCTTTGGAAGGATCGCCGCCGTCGAGCTCACATCGTTGATCGCGGGATCGGTGGCCGGTGTCGCCGCCGCGCTCGGCGGGTTTGGTATTTGGTCCATCATTCTAAATCAAGCGACGGCTTCTGGTGTTGCCTTGATTCTGGTCTGGTTGGCAGTCCGCTGGCGGCCGAGCCCCCCATCGAGAGTACCGACTTCAGAAATTCGACACCTGTTGCACTTTGGGGCGAACGTAGCGGTCTCAAACATATTTAACTTTGCCTCCAGAAATATCGATAATGTGCTTATCGGCAAGGTTTGGGGCGAAGCCTCGCTCGGTATCTACAACCGTGCTTACAGCCTACTGCTGCTGCCACTCAATCAGATTATGGTTCCAATTTCGAAGGTAGCATTGCCGCTCCTTTCCCGTGTGCAGAAAGAGCCCGTACCGTATCACATCGCATTCTGGAGAATGCTGGATTTGGCATTGCTGCTCACTTTCCCGGTAGCTCTCTTTTCGATGATCACCCATCAACAGCTGATCCACTTGGTTCTCGGCGCGAAATGGGACGCCGCCGGTCCGATTTTCGGCATTCTTGCTGTTGGTGCATTATTTGCTCCGGTCAGCCAAAGCACGAACTGGCTGCTTCTTTCGCAGGGCCGCTCGCGAGAGCTCAGGCAATACGGGGTGATTAGTTCAATCGGATTCGTCTGCGCAATCGTTGCGGGACTTCGTAGCGGACCTATGGGTGTAGCAACGGGGTATATCGCTTTCGGAATTGTGCAGGGCCCGATATTGTGGTGGCTTATCACGCGAAAAGGTCCCGTCGGCAGCAAGAGCCTGTTCTTGGGCTTAGTGCCCTACGTACTTGCAAGCCTACCCGTCGTCCTTTTTATATACGGTCTACAGTGCATTTTGCCTGCAAGCATATGGTCACTGTTACTTATCCTCTTTCTGAGCTACCCTGTCTTTACTGGAGTATTCGCTACATTGCCGCAGGGCAGGAGGCGAGTTTTCGAACTGGTAACCGAGGCCAAGAACTTGGTCGCAGGAATACGCGTCGGACGCGGTTGACCATTGACGGGCACCTCATGCAAGCTGCGAGCAATCCAACTGTTTCCGTACTCATTCCTGCATTCAATGCCAGCTCGTTTCTTGAGCGTGCTGTTACGTCCGCACTCAACCAGACACTCAAATCTCTAGAGATCGTGATTGTCGATGATGCCTCAACGGACAGCACGCACGAGCTAGCGGAGCGCCTTTCTGCCAAGCATGGCATTATTCGCGTTGTCGCGCTTCGCGAAAATGGAGGGCCTGCGGTAGCCCGGAATGCGGCCATGCAAGCTGCCAGTGGCGAATGGCTAGCGATCCTCGATGCTGACGACGCTTATGATGCCGACCATTTGGAGCGACTACACCTGATAGCCTCGCAGTATTGTGCGGACGTCGTATTGAGCAATTTCTGCTATTTTGATCCGGCCTCCGAGACTAGGGGCAGCGAAGGAGTTTCGCAGCAGTATCTGCCGCGCAGCGTTGATCGATACGAGTATGTTGCGAGCGCGAGGCCATACCTCAGCCATCAGGATTGGGGGCTCTTGAAGCCCATGCTCAGAGCCGCATTCGTAAAATCCCATTCGATTTCCTATCCGACTTTTTCCCGACACGGCGAGGATTTCTTGATGATGCTCGATTGTTTGTTGGCGGGCGGTAAGGTCGTGCTCTCTCCTTCGCCCACATACCTCTATACCCACCGCGGGCACGGATGGAGTCGAACCTCCAGCGATTACCAGGCCATGGTTGCACAGTCCGCGACCCTCATTCGAGATCCGCGGATTGCGCATGACCACGAGATGGTGCGCCTTCTGAAATGCCGGATGGCTGCCGTTGAAAGGCTTGCGGGCGAGAATAAAGGTCGGAGCCTACTGAAGGATCGAAGATTCGGGGAATTGCTACTTCGATCTGTCACAGACTATCACGTAGGTAGCGCGACGGCACGACTGGTACTAAAACGGCTGCGCAACCTTTTCGCGAGTGCACGGATCGGCGCCTGAAACGCTGGCAGTGTTCGAGGAGTAGCTTTCTTTTGACCATTTCCGTCTACATTCCGACCCACAATCGAGTCGACCTGCTAGCGTCAGCGGTCAAATCGGTGCTTGGGCAGCACTTTACCGATCTCGAGCTCATCGTCGTCGACGATGCTTCGATGGATGGCACGGCCTCGTTCCTGGAGTCGATCACGCGCGACGACAAGAGGGTCCGCGCGTTGCGCAACGACAGCCCTCGCGGTGCGCCGGGAGCGAGAAACCGTGCCATCCTGGAAGCGACGGGGGAGTTCATCACGGGCTTGGACGATGACGACACTTTCGAGCCGCAAAGACTAGGCGCGCTGCACGATTGCTGGGCCACGTACGCCCGGCACAAGGTGCCCGTTTCCTGCCTCTATACGCAGGATGTCATTCTCAGTGGCGGCAAGGAGCTATTCGTCACGAAAAAGAAGGGAACCGTGGAAGTCACCGATCTCGTTGAGGCAAACCATATCGGAAACCAGGTGTTTGCCCCGACCGCCATTTTCCGCGAGGCAGGACTATTCAACGAGAAGCTGCCCGCCTGGCAGGATTTCGAGTTCTTCATCAGAATTGTCAAACAATTCGGACCGGCCCGCCTGCTGGACATGCCCCTCTACCGCTTCGACGTCACACCCAGCCGGGATCGCATTTCCACCAAACAGGAGAAGGTGAGAAAGGCGTACGAACTGGTAGCTGATCTTCATTTTGCCGCAGATGCCGGGGCGCGACAGCGCCTCATGCTGCAGGTGTTTTCAACTTTCTACGGAATCAAGCCGACCCCCAAAGATCTCGCCCGCTTCGTTGCCTTGGGATTCTGGCCGCGTGGATGGGCCACCTTGTCCAAGAGAATGCTCTGGTCTTGAGCTTTGGGCCCTGTCCCAATGGACCGCGTTAATTCAAACTCGGCGCACCACGGCAGGTAGATGACGAACCGCTTAGCGAACTACGCGATCCGGAACGACTCCGCCGACCTGGTTTCTTAGTTTTTCATCGATCGAAATTACCGCAACGTGAAGCAGCGCTTGCTCGCACTGGCAGTAACTAAGCGCATCGACCTAACAGTCTGCTGAAAAACTATGAAGTCGAGAGTTTTCTTGTCTTTGTTCGGTCGCTGTCGGGGCGGAGCGCTGGAGGTTGGATGTCGTGTTCGGCTTGGCGCCGGGTTACCCCGGCGCGGGGTGG
>NZ_JARWCR020000090.1:0-31054 GCF_029846695.2 Bradyrhizobium nivariense
TGCCAAAACTCGTTCTTGGTGTGACATTCAACGACGGGATCGAGGTCATCGCCAAGCCGACCGACCGTCAGCCCATAACCGCCGCCGCCTGACCGGCCCGGCCGTCACCAAAATTTGGCGATAGCTCATATCGGGGTGGGCGGCCTGAAAGCTTGCAAGCCTCGGAATAAGCCAACGCATAGCGACCGAAGGCTCGCATGAGAGAACCAGGGCATTCTGCCGACCGTTGACAGCACGCAAGCTCTCAACGGTTGTCGCCAGCTCAGTGAAGAACCGGCCGAGTGTGAGGTTGAGCACCTCTCCAGCAGCCGTGAGGCGCAAGCCGCGTCCGCTTTTTTCGAAGAGTTTGAAGCCAAGGTCTTCGGACAGCTTAGTGATCCGGCGGCTCACGGCCCCATGGGTCAAGGCAAGGCTGTCGGCGGCAACGCGGACGGACCCCAAACGCGCCGTGGTCTCGAACGCACGCAAATCGTCCAACGAAGGTATTTCTGACCGCTTCATTGGTGAATTTATATCACCAATGAAGCGCAGAAACGATCGCTTTTTATTCCAGATTGGTTTGACATAGTTGACCTATGCGAACCAATAGCCAATACACAATCGGTATTCTCGCCGACGACCTGACCAGCGCCGCCGATGGAGCTGGTCCGTTTGTCCGGCGCGGCGTGCGAGCCGTTGTCGGCCGACGCCGGCTGCCGCTGGAGGAAGCAACGATCCTCGCCGTCGATAGCGGGTCGCGATCGGTCCCGGCCTTGCAAGCCGCACAGCTTGTATCGGAACTTGCCGAGCAGCTCGCTTCACGGGACATCCTCTACAAGACCGTGGACTCGACACTTCGCGGGCATGTGATGGCCGAGCTGGAAGCGGCCTACACCGCAAGCGGCCGCAAGATGCTGGTCTTTGCACCTGCGTTCCCTGGCGCAGGGCGTACGACCGTCAGCGGCTTTCAGCTTGTGGACGGCATTCCGGTAGCGGAGACCGTATATGGTCGCGACCCCGTCCATCCGGCGCGACACTCGCGGCTGGTTGAGCTTGTACCCGCCTCCATCGCGAGCGTTGTCATCCTTGATGCTGCGACACAGGACGAGCTTGATACGCAAATTGCGGCTCTGCCGGAGCCGGAGTCGATCCTGTGGGTGGGCTCTCCGGGCATGGCCATGGCTTTGGCGAAGCGCCTTGCGCCGGTTGCGGCTGCATCGGACGTGACCGTCGCCGCTCGTGGCGACATTCTTGTTGCTATCGGCAGCGCCAACCCGCGCAGCCATCGTCAGGCCGATAGGGTGGTCCGGGAGCCCGGAGTCACCCTGCTGCGAGCTCCAGTGGAACGGATGGATGATCCCGGCGCCGTCGTGCGCGACATTGCCCAGAATGCGGCTCGAATGGTCGCCGACGAGCGTTTCGATGTGGTGATCGCCACTGGCGGGGACACCATGGAAGCGATCCTCGATGGCCTGGACATCGGTGCGTTCGAGATCCTGCAAGAGCTTGAGCCAGGCTTTCCGCTTGGCCGCGCGTCCCTCGGGGATGGGCGAGAGCTACTTATCGCCATGAAGGCAGGCGGCTTCGGCGACGACAACACGCTGCGTCGTGCGATCGCGCAGCTCCGCATTGGCGCCTCCGTATCAGAACAGGTTTTGTGATGACCCAAACCGCTCTACTGGCCGTTACAATGGGCGATGCCTCCGGCATCGGCCCGGAGATCGTGGCGAAGACATTGGCCAAAGGCGCTGAACGCACGGTCGTCTTCGGCAGCTACGTCGTGATGGAGAATATCGTTCATCGTCTGGGTCTCGACCTGACGGTCAGGCGTATCGCCGGACCTGAAGAGGCACGCTCTGAGCCGGGGTCCATTGAGATAGTCGAGGCGACGCAAATCATCGCGCCGCCCCCGCTTGGGGTCGTCAGCGCCATTTCCGGCCAAGCATCTTTCGACGCGATCGTCGCCGCCATCGCGGCAGCCAAGGCCGGCAAGGTCAGCGGCATCGTCACCGCGCCGATCAACAAGGAAGCGATGGGAAGCGCAGGCATTCGCTATCCCGGGCACACCGAAATCCTCGCCGACTATGGCGGCGCGAAGCGCGTTGCGATGATGCTGGCTAACGACGATATTCGCACGGTTCTCGTCACCATCCACACGTCGCTGCGCAAGGCCATTGACCAAGCGGATTTCGATGCACAGATGTCGGCGATCCGGCTCGCAAATGAGGGCGGCAAGGCCCTCGGGATCGCAGCGCCGCGAGTTGCGGTCGCAGGGCTCAACCCCCATGCCGGCGAAGGTGGCCTGTTCGGCGACGAGGAAATCCGAATCATCCGGCCCGCGATCGAGGCTGCGCGCGCCGAGGGCATCGACGCCAGTGGTCCTTGGCCCGGCGACACTGTCTACATGCAGGCCCGCAAGGGCCGCTTCGATGTGGTCGTGGCTCAATATCACGACCAGGGCCTAATCCCGGTGAAATATCTCGGCCTCGAAAAGGGCGTGAACATCACGCTCGGCCTGCCGTTCGTCCGCACAAGTCCCGACCATGGCACGGCGTTCGACATTGCAGGCCGAGGCATCGCCGACACCGCTAGTCTCGAGACCGCGCTGGCTTACGCGCGAAGGCTCGTCGCCGCGCAAATTAAGACAAAAGAAGGGGTAGTCTAATGGGCCTTCGCTTCATCTTCATGCTCACGCGCAACGATCGCACGATCGAGGACGCCTCGGAACAGCTCAAGACCGCCCTGAGCCTCGGCGTTCGTCACATTGGCTTCAAGGACATTGGCCTGACGATTGACCGGCTCAAAGTTCTCAACCAGGCCATCAAAGCAGACGGCGCGACCTCCTACCTCGAAGTCGTTTCACTTGACCAGCAGAGTGAGATCGTTTCGGCGAAGGCGGCGGTCGAAATCGGCGTTGACGTCTTGCTCGGCGGCACACGTGCTGACGACGTCCTGCCGATCCTTGCGGGCACGGACATTCAATACTGTCCCTTCCCGGGTAGCATCACGGGTCACCCGAGCGTTCTCGAAGGGAGCATCGAGGAGATCGTTGAAAGCGCCAAGGCGCTCACCGCGCGGGAAGGCGTGCACGGCCTCGACCTGCTCGCCTATCGCTCCAAGGAAGACGTCCCGGCCCTCATCAAAGCGGTATGCGCGGCGGTGTCCAAGCCCGTCTATGTGGCCGGCTCGATTGATACGCCTGAGCGGATCACCACCCTGAAGGACGCAGGAGCCGCCGGCTTCACCATCGGCACGGCCGCGTTGGACGGCAAGTATCCGGCCGACGACAAGGACGTCGCTCGCCAGCTCGGGGCCATCATTCGTGACGTGGCCGCGCTCAATCGGCATCTCTCGCCGCTCCACAAGAAGAACCTGGCCAGATCGTTCGGGCAGCTCAAGGAGACCTGGTCTCCGAAGATCGCCGGTCAGATTAACGACATGCAGATCAAGCTCGCCAAGTTCGCGGGCGAGTTCGCCTGGCGCTTTCACAGGAGCAGGGACGAACTCTTCCTGGTGCACAAGGGCCGCCTGCTGATGAGATTCCGCGATCGGGACGAGATCATCGAGCAAGGCGAGTTCATCGTGGTCCCGCATGGGGTAGAGCATTGCCCTGTCGCGCTGGACGACATCTGCGAGGTCGTGCTGCTCGAACCCGGCACGGCCCTGGATGCCGGCACCGCTCACGAGGTCGCAGGCTAGACCGTCCGCCTGCGATCGGAACAAACGTTTGTCGCCGTCGGCTTGCCTTCCGCCGGTCGGCCTCGTTGCCTCCAAGCGCGATTGCTCGTCGCCGTCCACCTCCACCAAGAAAGAAAGGCTGTCGCCATGTCTCTTCTCGCCAAGCTCGACCTCGCCCCCACCCGCGAGCCCAAGCACTCCAAGACCCTGCCGGGCCGCCTGGTTTCCGGCGATCCGTCCTACAAGACCTGGGAGCAGGACTCCTCGCGCGGCGACTCGGTGAAGACCGGAGTCTGGGAGGCCACGCCTGGCGAGAACCGCTCGATCAAGGGCGAGACCTTCGAGTACTGCCACATCCTTTCCGGCGTGGTGGAGCTGACCGAGGAAGGCAAGGAGCCTCGCATTTTTCGCGCCGGCGACGGCTTTGTGATGAAACCGGGCTATGTCGGTGTCTGGAAGACGATCGAGACGGTGCGAAAGATCTACGTCGTCGTTAGTACGCCGGCTGCCTGAAACTAACTTCAGGCGCCCGGACAAAATGGGCTTTCCTGCAAGCGCTGGTGCCTTCTCGGCGGCGCTCGTGGTTCAGGACATCACTCGTCCCCGCCTCGCCGACCCAATCGCGACGGTCTGGAGCCATTTTGCTGGGGCATCCAAAAGCGGTCCAGTCTCCGTCCCATCTGCCGCGCCAAGCGCGCACTCGTGCTCGCGGTCACACAAACCGAAGAGGCGCTGCCCGGCATGAGCGCCCCGACGCGATCTCGCCGACTTGCCAAGCGAGCATCTGGCTGAGCCGTAGCCGGTATCGCCGATCAGCTTTGCGCGGCCAGATGGCGAAATCATCTTGAACACGCTAATACGTGTGGCCAATGATCAGCATGCGGATCAGCAGGGGTCGACTGACGGCCAGCGCGTCTCGCTGTAGAAAGGGCGCAGCTGCGCGCGCAAGCCTGACAGATCGGCGAACTGGACGGTCGACCGCAGCAGATGGGGCCGGGGGGACATACCGCTCGAGGCGAACTCGTAAAAGAGCGGCTCCTGCACAACTACCCGATCACTCATCATCAGCTGCGCGCGAAGGAGTTGAATCAGACGGGAGTCGTGCCGCAAACGGCGAGTTTTTCAACGCCATCAGTCAAAAGCGGACGAGGGCCATGAGTGCGATCCAACCGACGAGCAGGTCGCGCCGCCCCTGCGCCGAACTGGGGCTCGGCCGGGCTTGAGCAGCTTCGTTCAATCAAGCGGCCAAAAACCCGAACATGTTGCGAAGTCCTGGATGATTTCAGCACATTCTATCGAGCACTTGGTGCGATGAAGGGTTGATCGGAACTCTGCTTCCGTATTCTTGATAACCGAGTTATTGGAATATGTCGCCCCGCGTCGAGCGCATTCACAGCGATGAGCGTCTTCCGGCCGCGGCCGACGTCGTCATCGTCGGCGGCGGCATCCTCGGCTCTACGGCCGCCTATTACCTGGCGAAGCGTGGCCTCTCTGTGGCGCTCCTCGAGAAGGGCCACATCGCGTGTGAACAATCGAGCCGAAACTGGGGTTGGTGCCGCCAGCAGAACCGCGACCGGCGCGAACTGCCGCTCTCGGTGCTTTCCATGCGGCTGTGGGACGAGCTCACGCGCGATATCAATCGGGACCTCGGATTTCGACGCTGCGGTCTCGTCTATGCGACCCACGACGAGGCTGTGCTCGCCGGCTGGGAAAAGTGGCGCGAGGTCGCCAGGGAGTACGACGTCGACACGCGCGTGCTGACCCGGGCGGAGGTGGCCGAACGCGTCCCCGAAGCGCGCGACAAATGGGTTGGCGGGACCTATTCGGAGCGAGACGGCAAGGCCGAACCTGCGCTCGCCGCGCCGGCTATCGCCGATGCGGCCAGAGTTCTGGGCGCTACGATCCACCAGGGATGCGCCGCTCGGGCGCTCGACTTGGCCAATGGCAAGATCGCGGGCGTGCACACGGAGAAGGGCTATATCAGAACCAGTGCGGTGCTGTGCGCCGCCGGCGCCTGGTCCTCGCGCTTCCTTCGGCCGCTCGGGATCAGTTTCCCCCAAGCAAGCATCCGACAGACCGCGCTGCGTTCCACCCCCACAATCAACATAGGCGAGGCGGTCTCCACACCTTACTGCACGATCACGCGCCGGCTCGACGGCAGCTATACGCTTGCGATCAGCGGCAAGGCGAACCTCGAAATTACCCCCCAGGCGATCCGGTATAGCCGGGAATTCATGCCCCAGTTCTTGCGCCGCCTGAAGAACGTCAGGCTCGGCGTCGGCCAATCGTTCGTTTCGGGGCCGGATTCAATGCCGGCGCTGCTGACCAACAACGATCGGATCTTCGAACAGAATCGCGTCCTGGATCCCCCGCCCTTGAAATGGCTGGTGAGCCAAGTGGTGGAGAGTGTCCGGAAAACCTTCCCCCAACTCGGCGAAATACAGATCGATAGCGCCTGGGGCGGCTTCGTCGATTGCACGCCGGACGCAGTGCCTGTGGTGTCGCAGGTGGACGGGGTGGAAGGCCTCGTCCTCGCGGCGGGCTGCTCGGGTCACGGCTTCGGTTTGGGCCCGGGACTCGGCTATCTGGCCGCCGAGCTCGTCGTAAACGACACGCCTTGCGTCGATCCCACACCCTTCCGGCTGTCGCGTCTGGTCGACGGCTCGAAGCTGGACATTGCCGCCATCTGAAGATCAGGGCGGATGCTTCGAAACAACGCGTCCTACCACGCATGACGATCTCCCCAACTTGAGCCACTCCTTCGGGGTGGCTCTTTCTTTATGGACAATGCGAAATGGGTGATCGGGCTGCCTCAGCCGAAGACGCAACGGTCGAGGCTGGACGAAAGCGTCGCCAAATGGCCGCTCGAAGGTTCAAGAGACAGAATTCTCGTCCAAAGGACGAACGATCGCGCCGGCGTTCATGATGTCCGATGGATCAAAGGCGGTCTTGATACGGCGCATCGCAGCGATGCGGCCGACGTCGCCGTACCGCTCCAGCAGATGCTTCTTGAACCGACCGACGCCGTGTTCCGCGCTAAACGTGCCGCCGAGCGCCGCGGCCGTGTCGTAGAGTTGCAGCGACAGGCTGCTTTCGATCCGCTTGGTGAACTCTATCCGGTCGACGTCGGGAGGCACCAGCACGTTGTAGTGCAGATTGCCGTCGCCGACGTGTCCATAGACTGATAGCTCAAGGTCCGCGTCATACGACCGTACCTGCGACCCGGCTAAATCCAGAAAACGCTGAATAGAGGAAAGCGGTACGGAAATGTCGTGCTTGACCGATCCGTTCCGGCGCTTCTCGCCCTCCGGGATGGTCTCGCGTACCTCCCACATCGCGGTCCGCTGCGATCCGCTCTGCGCCAGGAAGGCGTCCTCGATCCATCCGGACTCGATCGCTTCGGCCAGAACGGCTTCCATCAGTCCGTCGAGGTCGAGATGACGCGAGGAAGAGGCGAACTCGGCGAGTACGGCGCCTCCAGGGCCGGCGCGGACGGCGGGCGGGTTGGTCATCGCTTCGCTCGCGAGCACGATCGATCGGGCCGTCATGAATTCGAACGTGGTGAGCAGGTCCGCGGATTCGCGACGTATCAGAGCGAGAAGCTCGGCGAGCGGGGCGTCCGCCGCGAGCTTCAGCCAGGCGGTCGCGCGGCGGATCGGCAAGGGCGCGAGACGCAACACAGCGCCCGTGACGATGCCGAGAGTTCCTTCGCTCCCAACGAAGCATTGTTTGATGTCGTAGCCGGTATTATTCTTGCGTAGTTTGCGCATGTCCGAAACCACCGTGCCGTCCGACAGGACCGCCTCGATCCCGAGGAGCAGATCGCGAGTCATTCCGTATCTGACGACGGACAACCCGCCGGCATTCGTTCCGATGTTGCCGCCGATCCGGCAACTGCCTTCCGCACCGAGGCTGAGCGGCAACAGAAGTCCGGCGGTCGCCGCAGCGTCCTGTACATTCTTCAGGATGGCACCGGCGTCTACTGCGATGCTCATGGAGAGGGGATCGACTTCGCGGATCCTGTCCATCCGCTCAAGGCTCACGATGATCTGTCGTCCGGAGGCGTCCGGCGTCGCACCGCCGCAGTAGCTGGTGTTGCCGCCCTGCGGAACGATACCGATGCCTTGTTGTGCCGCCAGCCGCACGATGCCGGCGACCTGCTTCGTCGTCGCCGGCTTCAGCACGGCGAACGTTGACCCCGTGAAGAGCTGGCGTTGATCCGTTGTGTAGGTGGCGACCCGCTCTGGATCGTCAACGACGCCCCCGCCGTCCAGAAGGTCGCGAAAGGCGTGGACGAGTACTGACTGAGACATGCTTCAGCTTCCGGTGGGTGTCGTCTGTTCATTTTCCCGCGTTTGTGCGGCATTGCTTGCCGTTAGGTGGCGGTTCCGAAGACACCAATGCCGAAATGCCACGATGTTCGGCAGTTTGCGCCGATTCAGCCTCGTATTGAACGCCTTCATCGCGAGCCCTTTCGGACTTCAGAGGAGGCAATCGATGTCTCGCCAGCAATCTATGGACGATCGTTGCTCGATGCCGCACCTTTAGTCCTGAGCAAACGTCGTCCAATCTCAGTTTGACCAAGTCGCAGGCGCGAAGCTTGCTGTCGATCGCCAGGTTGAAGATTGCAAGGTCGCGCGTTGATCGTGCGATCTCTAGGCGAACTCGAATAGACCAAACGTGCTTCGGCTCTAGGGGTCTTTTCTGGCCGACGAGCAACCCCTTATTCCAAGGCTGTGGCCGGTCTTTGCCGATAGGAATAGGTATGACAGTTCCTCCGAGATCCCGTCCTCCGCGTCGCTCCTTAGCGAGCCGAAGACTATAGCTTCAAAACCCGTCTTGACCTCTGAACTCACACAAGCGGCCGTTTCTGATCGGCCGCTTGTGGCGGATTGTGTTGAAAAACTCGAAAATCGGCCAATGCAAAAAATTTCGCATAAGTCGATCTCAGGGCATCTCTGCTGCTGCATCGCTTGTCAGCGCTACTGCGGGGCCCCGTGATCAATTTTCGACGAAATGATATGGTCCCTCACGTCATCGCGCGTAAGGCGCAT
Organism: Bradyrhizobium nivariense; assembly: GCF_029846695.2. Classification (NCBI taxonomy): domain Bacteria; kingdom Pseudomonadati; phylum Pseudomonadota; class Alphaproteobacteria; order Hyphomicrobiales; family Nitrobacteraceae; genus Bradyrhizobium; species Bradyrhizobium nivariense. Next base: position 8,712 of record NZ_JARWCR020000090.1, read on the forward strand.
CAGCTGCTCTAAGAATTTTCGTACATCAGCCCAAAAGGAGTTTGCGCCAAGCAGACATTGCGCTCGACTTGACCCCGCACCTAAAACAGCTTTCTGCATTTAGGCGGACGATCGGAGGAAATATCGCAGATTTGCGTCGTGTGGGGAAAAGCGGTAGCGGTCTCCCGCTACCAAATCCAGCGTAACCCTTTGATTTCCCGCACTTGGCCGATCGAAGTTTCGACATGAGCGATGTCTCATTGATACATCCTGCAGGTCCGTCGATCAATGATGCGGCGTGTTGGGGAGGTTCGTCCGTCTCCCGTTTCGGTCACATCTGGGTCACGAACCTAGCTAAATCGAGCGCTCAGTCTGCGGCACGCGTGGCGCATGGACGGCGATGGAATTGCTTGATGGGGCAGCCAGGCTGAAGAGGGGAGCGCGGCACACTGGATCGCGTACCGCTAGCACGAATCTCTCTTCCTCCGCCAGCCACCCAAAGTCACTTCGTACTTCGTACTTCGATGCGGAGACAGGCTGAAGATCCGGCCGTTTTGCTGCATTTTCCCGGCAGAGAAATCCCATCGTCGATCCACAACTAGGCCTTCGATAGGCCCGGAGAACCGAATTTTCTCCGAATCTTAGTACCCCGCAAATCCGTCTAGTACGGCAATTTCCGACAGACAAAGCGCGTATTGGGGAAGCGGTTTGGATCTCTCTCGCTCAACCGACATAAACAAAATCCAAAACTGGAATTCGCTAGTTCGATACCTCCCGCCCCAGCCACCCATTCCGGCGTTCCACCGGGTTCTCCAGGAAATGCGAGAACGGGCCGGAAATCCCGGCTTTTCGCCCATTCGATTGCGTCTCCGGACTCCCGGTTGGCCGAACCTGAGGTGGAAATCACCGAAAGTCTCCGGCCTTGTCCGCGAATATTCCCGTTTTGCGGAGACTATCGGCGGAGACCGATTTGATCACGACTGCCGCCCGAGGCGGGCAGTTCAGAGTTGGTGAGCTGGAATAAGCCGGGCTCTAAAGTTGAGCTGCGTAATGGTCGAGCAGAAGCCTTGTAAGTTGCTCGCCTCGGGTCGCAAGCAACGCAATATACTTGTCTGACATCGGAGCAAAATCGGTCGGATACGTGCGGACTGCGCTCCGAGGAACAAGGTCCGGTGGTTTAGCGGGCAATCGAGCATTTCTTGGCCGAGGTAAATCATGACGAAACCTGCGAGCTCGCCAGATTCAATGTACCGATGAAGACGCCCGTACGCGCTGTCCTGTGCCTTGCGGTGAACCGTTTCGAACGATCTCTTGACCCGCGCTGGCCATCACGTCGGGTGGTCAGTGCCCTCAAGTTGTCCAGCACTCGCATTCAGGCAAATGATGTAATCGGGTTTGTGGAAGTTCACGCTGATATCGGGATCACGACCAGGCTCAAGGACCGTTACGCCGAGATTGTCGAAGACCCCGCCGTCGGTGAGGACGACGGTTTCATCGGACCGCTTGTCGCCTCGCACAAATGAAAACTTCTCTATGAGCGGAGGCAATATCAGCGGATATGCGGCAGAGGCCGCGACCGCCTTCGCTACTGAAATGCGAGCGTCGTCGATCCGGCCGTAGCGCCAGCCTCCCGAAGCTCGGTTGCCGAAGCGAAACGCGGTGCCCGTCCGCAAATCACAGGCGGTGATCACAACATCGAGCGAACACGGTGACGGTGCGATCGTTCGTTGCCACCATGATTCAATTCGCCAATTCATGTGGAATCGAACGGTCCTCCGGATACGGTGGCCGCCCGCCACTATCTATTGCTTCTTTGCTGGCGCGCCCGGAAGCACGGCTGCCACACCTTCCGGATTGATGTTGAAGGCCAAGAATATCAACGGCTCGTTGCCCGGGTTTCCCCATTGGTGCACGAGAGCGTACGGTTCATAGATCAAGGAACCCGGTCCCTTTGCTTCTGTCTTACCGTCGACCGTGTTGGCGCCGGTGCCGGAGATGATAAAGTATAGAGCCGCTCCCGACCGATGGTGCGGCGGGTTGGAGGGCATCTGCGCCGGAAATGTGACTCGCGTGAGATTGAGATCATAACCGCCTGGCTGCAGGTCGGGGATCGAATTCGCTGTGCGATACAATTCTCTCACGGCGGCAGGTGCTGTCTCGGCAAGCCGACCCAAGTCCCCAGCGGGAGCTAGGAAGAAGTGGAGGAAAGTCGAGGGCCCTCCGCGACCCGCCGTTAGCGCCGCAGTCTTTCCGCCGGCGATGAACAGTCCCTCTCCGGCGTGGAGCATTTTGGCCTCGCCATCGAGCGCGACCTCGGTCGATCCTGACATCTGGTAGAGGATGCCGTTGGCCGCCGAGACGCTGCTCCTTTCGTCCGGCTGAAGAGTGATGCTCACCGTTTTGAAATGGAGGGGCACGTCTGTAACGGTCGGCAGTTTGGTTGCGGCGATTACTGTTCGCGTAATTGCCGGTGGAGCGGCGGTGGTTTGTGCGGCCCCGGGGGCGGGAAGTGCCATCGCGCCGAGCAACAGTAGTCCGGTTGTCCTGAACTGCATGATTGCCTCCCAGGTTCAGCGGATCATCGGAGCACCATACGCTCTCCCAGCGCCTCTTGGAATGGCAGGCCGCTTCGAGCTGCTATTGGAGGGAAACCGGGAGCAAAGGCCGAGCGAAACTGAGTTCGTGGCCATCGGGGGCAACTAGAACAGCACCGGCACTGGCCCGTTTTAGCCCCAAGTGGCCTATTGGAGTTTGGGAGTAGCCGAGTTTGCAAAGCCTGGCAGCAGGCGCTACGAGGCCATTCCCCGCTGTGACCGGGGTGGCGAGTGTCCTCGACCTCTGCCCGAGGTAATCAATCTAGTCGACCCATAGGAGGCCGAGAGCAGCAACAGAAAAAGCGCCCTAGCTGCTTTGTATCTGGCAGCGGCGCGGCTGTCTTCCCGACCCCACATCACAACTGTCTCTTCGCTGGTGCGCACGCGCCAAGTCCACCCTCGGCCTCGCCTCTTCACGGCGACATCATAGATTGGGAATTGATTAGACATTGCACTGCGAAAGGATTGCGTCCGCAGGCTTCAGCCTTTGCCGAATCGTTCAAGCTGGAATGCTGTACGGTATCGTTGAAGCAGAGCCAATTTAGCCAGTGGGGTTTGGCGGGCGAATTTGTTCAGTGAAAGCAGGGTGGACAGCGCATGAAAGACTTGGCTGGACAGACCGCATTCGTGACAGGCGCTGCCTCGGGGATCGGACCTGGGATCGCGACCGCGCTGTCACAGGCGGGGGTGAAGGTCATGCTCTGCGATATCGAGGAAGAGGCGCTGAAAGAAGCGGTCGCGGAGCTGAAGACCCGGCCCCACGTCGATGTCGATGGCGTGAAAGCTGACGTCTCGCTCAAAGGCGAGCTTCAGACGGCAGCGGACGCGACCGTCGCGCGGTACGGCAAAATCCACATATTGGTCAACAATGCGGGCGTGGGCGGCGGCGGCACCTATGGTGAGTGGACTGATGCAGGTTGGAACTGGGTCCTTGGCGTCAACTTGATGTCGGTGATCTGGGGCTTCGAGATTTTCAGTCCGCTGATCGAAGCGCACGGCGAAGGAGGGCACGTGGTTTCTACGGCGTCCGTCTCCGGACTGATTGCGGGACCAACTCCGGCGTACGATGTGAGCAAATATGGAGTGGTGGCGCTGTCCGAGGGGATGCGTAACGCGCTCGCGCCGAGGAAGATTGGGGTATCCGTTCTGTGTCCGGGCGTCATCCGCACGCAGATCATGAACTCTCGGCGCAACGTGCCGCAGCGGTTTGTTGGCGCTGTCGGCAACCCTCCGCCGACAGAAGGCCCCCGCGCCGAGTTCATCAAGGCATTGCAGGAACGGATTAACAACGGCATTGATCCGCTCTATGTGGGCGAACTGGTTCGCGAGGCCATCGAAAACGACTGGCCCTACATTTTCACCGATACTGAGCACGAACCGTTCATCGACGAGTGCTTCGCGGCGATCAAGCAGGGCTTCGACCGTATACGCGGACGAACGCCGCGACGCTAGCTCTCGCATCTGCTCAGAGCCGCTTGTGGCCCCTAAGCCGAGGAGCGCCTCAGCCGCCGTCATGTCCGCTGTCGCCGCAGACCGTCTCGCTAGCCTGCAAGCTCTCTTCGACAAGGCGAACCTTCTCGTCGTAACTCCATCGCCGCCGACGCTCGGACATTGAGTCGCGGTGGCTGACCAACTAAATGCGCGTGTAGCCTTCCGATATGAAGCTACTTCGGCTCCTGCTTGCTATCTAGTTCGCGAGCAGCCAAGCTAAGCTCCAGCTCTCTGAGTTGATCGACCAACTGCTCTACGATCTCTTCACAGTCAGATGGCGTCAGTGAATGCACACCGCGCAATGCCAGTTGGTTCTGGAGGATCGTCGCCATCATGGCTTTAATGCTCATGCGCGCTTGTCCGAAAAATTAGATCGTCACAAAAATCAATCTCAAGTAGAAGCCAAATATGGAGGATGTGCAATGCCCGCAAAAATACGGACAATAATCAAGTTCGCAAAGAACGTTTGCAATGCTCTTACTTCTTCACCAGTATTCCCATCGCACGCGGCGGCACCTATGCCGCGATGATTGCGCCTTCAGGCGTGAGTCTTCCAGTCATCGTGTTCTCCGTTCAATGTGGACAAGGTGAGTGACGACATCCCAGTTGCCAAGGTGGCGAACGACCTGCCGTGCGCATCCCATCGAGGACTGCTCGTGACCCTGGCTGTGTAAAAACGCGAAAGATCGAGACACGGTCAGAATTGCATTCTTCAGTTCGCTCTCTAAGTTGAATTCGCTTTCGAGTTGAGCACCAAGACGATGTTGGACGAATAACTTCTTCTATCGCGGTCAATCGTCTAAGCGTTGTCACACAGCCAAGACCCTGAACTGACATCGGATCGGCTCGTTATTTGCTCCAATTTTTGGAGTTTCTGCCCTTCCGGGATACCGCCTCAAGCCAATAGAATGCCTACCGTTGAGATCAGAGGCTGTATATGACCCAACGGTCCCCGGAACGGAGTAGTGCACGCAAATTGGGTGAAAAGTCTCCCAAGCCGAAGCGCAAGACACAAGCAAAAGCCCGGTACTCGAGTGGTCCGTCGGCTGCCGATCTGCGATTGGAGTTTAGCCGCCTTACGCTCGAACTAGCTGAGGCACGTGAGCGGCAGGCGGCAACCACTGAGGTTCTTCAAGTTATCTCGTCCTCTCGCGGTGAACTCGGACCGGTGTTCGAGGCGATGCTTGCCAATGCGATGCGCATCTGCGCGGCGCAATGCGGCTTCATCTACAAGATGGAAGAAGGCGCTATGCGGGCGATGGCGGAAATCGGTGTCCCTCCTGCACTTGCCGAGTATCGTCGGAAGCATCTCCATCCGGGAGGTCCAACGACCCCTGTTGATCCTCATGCGGGCGACCAAGAAACCAGCGCATATTCCCGATGCCCGGGAGAGCGACGCTTATCGGATGGGCAATCCCAATGCGGTTGCAGGCGTCGAACTCGGCGGCGCGCGGACGGTATTGTACGTCCCGATGATCAGGGATGACAATATTGTCGGAGTCATCAATTTGTACCGACAAGAGGTTAGACCTTTCACCCCCGAGCAAATCTCACTCGTGGAAAGCTTTGCCAGTCAGGCCATTATTGCAATTGAGAATGCCCGCCTGTTCGACGAGGTGCAGCGACAAACTCGCGATCTTTCCGAATCTTTACAGCAACAGACCGCGACCGCCGAAGTACTCGGCGTGATCAGCGGTTCTTTCGGCGACCTAGGACCCGTTTTCGATGCGATGCTCGACAAGGCAATGGACCTTTGCGCTGCCGATTTCGGTGTGCTCAATACATTCGACGGCGAGCTATTCCATACCGCTGCCACGCGTGGGCTCCCTTCCGCCTATTATGAATACCGGCGCAACCGGTCGTTGGAGTACGGACCCGGCACGGCGCCGGCCCGCCTGTTGCGGGGCGAACCGATTGTAGAAATAACCGATCTTCGTGAGTCGGATGCCTATCTCAGAGGCGAACCCAACCGGCGCGCGCTGGTCGATCTAGGGGGTGCGCGAAGTGTTGTTGCCGTTCCGCTCCTGAAGAACGATCAGCTGGTCGGCAACTTCATGATCTTTCGCCAGGAGCCGGCGCGTTTCTCGGAGAAGCAGATATCGCTCCTGAAACAGTTCGCGGCTCAAGCCGTGATCGCTATCGAAAACACGAGGTTGCTTCGTGAGCTCCGCGCGAGCACCGAGGATCTGCGAGAGTCGCTCCAGCAGCAGACTGCGACCGCCGACGTGCTCAAGGTCATCAGCCGCTCTGCCTTTGACTTGCAAACCGTGCTGGACACGCTCGTTGAGTCTGCGGCTCGATTGTGCGAGGCGGATATGGCCGCGATCACGCGCCAGAAAGTTGACGAATATTTCCGCGCCGGGTCATACGGCTTTACGCCGGAGTTCATGGATTACGTAAAGGACATCCCGGTCAAGCCGGAACGCGCGACCATTACGGGCCGAACCCTGCTCGAAGGAAAGGTGATTCATGTGCCCGACGTGCTTGCCGATCCCGATTACGCGTTTTCGGAGGCGCAGAAACTAAGCGGCAATCCGCGAACATTTCTCGGAGTACCCCTTCTCCGCGAAGGCAATCCGGTCGGCGCACTCGTGCTGCTGCGCCGAACAATGCGGCCCTTTACAGACAAGCAGGTCGAATTGGTCACAACCTTTGCCGATCAGGCCGTGATTGCCATCGAAAACGTGCGGCTGTTCGACGAAGTTCAGGCGCGAACCAAAGAACTAGCGGCTTCTCTTGACGATCTGCGAACCGCGCAGGATCGTCTAGTGCAGACCGAGAAGCTGGCCTCGCTCGGCCAGCTTACCGCCGGTATCGCACACGAGATCAAGAACCCTCTCAACTTCGTCAACAATTTCTCGGCCCTTTCGGCGGAGCTGACCGAGCTGAATGACGTGCCCAAATCCGCCACGCTGACCGACAATATCCGTGCAGAAGTTGAGGAACTGACCAAGACGCTGAAAGACAACCTCGAAAAGGTTGTCCAGCACGGCAAACGCGCCGACTCCATTGTGAAAAACATGCTGCAGCACTCCCGTGAAGGCTCCGGCGAGCATCGTCCTACTGACATCAATGCGATAGTCGAGGAGAGCCTCAACCTGGCTTATCACGGTGCTCGAGCAGAAAAGGCAGGCTTCAGCATCTCTTTGCATCGCGATCTCGACGCTTCCGTTGGTATGGCTGACGTGTATCCACAAGAGATCACGCGGGTTATGCTCAATCTGATATCGAACGGTTTCTATGCTACCACGAAACGGAAAGTGGAAGCTGGTGACGGCTTCGAACCGATTCTTTCCGCCACCACAAGGAACCTGGGAGACAAGGTTGAAATATGTATCCGCGATAACGGCGCCGGAATCCCGGAAGAAATCAAAGAGAAAATATTCCACCCGTTCTTCACTACGAAGCCTTCCGGGGAGGGTACTGGGCTGGGCCTGTCGATGAGCCATGACATTATCGTAAAGCAACACGGGGGCAGCATCGACGTCGAGACGGAGCCCGGGCTGTTCACTGAGTTCAAGGTCGTATTGCCGCGGACAAACCGAAGCTAATCTGCCAAACGCCTTCGTCGGTTGACCACGTCCAATTGTGATGCGGTGCATGAGTCCGATTGTGGGCCCGTAGCTGACCTACCGCAAGCGCTGCGGCGTGGACCGCTTTTGACCGATTGTGTTGCAAAAGTCGTTTTGCAGGAGGTGTCAAAAATTCTGGGGGCCGCTGGCGCGCTCTTCGTGTAATGATCCGAGGGACCTCGTCGCCTTGCGCCAAATTCATGGGCGACTTCGGTAGCGCGACTGAAGCTATGCGTATCATCGACCTCTTTGCGCTTCAGGTTTTCGCCAAAAATTCGGACCGCTGGAACTTTCGAGTTTTGCAACACAATCGGCCCAAAGGCGAAGATCGCGATAGCGTCCCGCACGTCAGTTATCGAGGCGAGACCGGACGTTGCATAGACGCTGCCAAATCGACGCGTATGACCGGTTGAGAAAGGCGAGGCACCTGGACACGGTTAACCGAATTTTAAAGGGTAAGGTCCACGATTTCGGTATGAGAGTTGCAGGCGCAATTATCGTTGCTCTCCTCGCGCTCAATTTCGTGGACGAGCAATACACCAACGGTCGCTATTCACGAGCGGCGACTATGATGTTGTCGCACATCACCAGATCATTTGGCTGAACGCTCCTGATGGTCGAGCGGGCGATGCGAGCCACCCCCTTCGATAAGCTCCCTTCGCGTGAACGGCACACTGCGATCGTTGCGGAGCTAGACGCGCTGGTACGCGCACTGCCGCCTTCAAGACCGCTCTACAGCAAAGAACTAGCCGAGCAAATTGGCACGTCCGTGCGGGCGTTGCAGTCGGCGTCGGTCTCCGTCGTTGGCATGAGCTTGCATTCCTACCTTCGTTTGAAAAGGCTAACGCAGGTGCGGCTTAAACTTTCGACGGGCGCGTTTAGCGTCAAGGCGGCGGCACTCGCCAATGGCTTTTGGCACCTGGGGGATTTCTCGCGCGTCTACCGTCGCGCTTTTGGTGAGCTGCCTTCGCAAACGCGCGCACGGGCCAAGCAATGCAAACAATTTGACTTGTCGACGCCCCCTGTCGAGAGGAAGGCGAACTGACGCTGGTCTCGCCGTCGTCTACCGTCCTTTTCGAGACAGCATAGTCGGTCGGATAGCGTGTATGTCATTATTGGCCCGTTCGAGACATGACCGCCTATCCTGAGAATGTCCGTTCACCGGGGGCGGAGCGGAAGTCGCCATGCTCCGGCCAAACCGACGCAAATGACCCAATTCGGACCTCATGGAGATTTCCTGTGAACCTCTTGCGGCCACTCCTAGACCTACATGGGGCTCAACGGAGGGATTAGGTCACGGCTATTGTACAATTTGCACGCTTCAAAAGCGACAAACCGGACGATATGATCAAGACCGCCAAGCAGGCGAAGGCAATCTTCGAAAAGCACGGTGCCGAATTTCTTCGGCTTCCCCGCTTTTACACTGGTATGTGGGGCCGGGAGTTTCTTGTCCACCTACGGAACTAACAAGCCGTGACTGCCGAGAGATCGCCTCATTGCAATCGCGGTTCATGAAAGCGTCGCAAGAACAGGTCACGCTGATCAACGACAGCTAACGTCACATTTTTTTCAAGAGCCGCGAGGTTTCGTCTTTCCGAGAGGACCGCGTGCTTTCCTTGTTCCCGCGGTTGCCGATCTGATTTTTCATCCCCAGGCGATACCTCGGAAGTAGCAGCGCATTTCATCGGACTTCGCGCAGGCACGATGGGACCTGCGTTTGGGTTTTTATCCCATCATTCATCGCACCAGAGGAGCAGCACAATGAACGTCCAACGGCGGATACTTTCATGTTCGATTAGCGCTCTTGTTACCATGGTGGTCGGCCCGGCCTTCGCGGATTGCTCCGCTCTGTCGGACTTCTCGCAACTTCGTTCAGCACTCGTCAGCGCCATAACGCCCGCTGCAGGCCCTAACGGCGGGCTGGGTTTCAACATGTGGGGGACGCTTGTCGCTAACGATGGCACCGTTTGCGCCGTCGCGTTCTCGGGGAGCCAAGGCACCTCTCAATGGCTGGGCAGCCGCGTCATCTCGGCGCAGAAAGCGAACACGGCGAATGATTTCAGCGTGGGGCACAACGCGACGCCTGGCGGCAGCCTGTTTCCAAGTGGCCTCGCCTTGTCGACCGCCAACCTGTTCACGGCCGTGCAACCGGGCGGTAGCCTCTACGGCCTGCAGCACAGCAATCCTGTCGACACGGCTGTCGCTTATGGCAACCGTCCTCCTTCCGAGAACGCCGGGATTAGCCAGGCCAGCTTCACCCAAGGACCCGCCAGTGGTTCTTCGTTCGGCACACCAAACGATCCCATGGTCGGCAAGCGCATCGGCGGCGTGAACGTCTTTGGCGGCGGCTTGGCGCTTTATAGAAACGGAGTCAAAGTGGGTGGAGTCGGTGTCAGCGGTGACACCGCATGCACCGACCACATGGTTGCGTGGCGGGTCCGCAATGCCCTTGGGCTCGATCAATTCCAAGGCGTCAAAGGGGTAGCGGATGCGGCCCATCCGGACAACATCATATTCGACATAAAGCCGAACGCCGACGGCACCGGCGGAACAGGCCAGGCGCCCAACGGGCAAGGGGGCGTCGGCCAGAGTGCGAGCGGCTTTGGCCATCCGAAGTGTCTGAACAATCCAACAGACGCCGCCGTGGCTGGTCTTCCGCCTGTGAAATGACGGTCGCCATCCGCGCGGGAAGCACATGCTGCTTCCCGCGCTTGAGGCGTACTTGGTTTTGGATGGGTGCGGTCGCATTGGGGCGGTGCGAGGATCGTCAGGCATTACAATCCCGCCAACACTGCTCGCGCGCGTCGACGGGATGATTGAATAGGAAGTAGTCTGGCGACGGCCAAAGTGACGCGATTGACCCACATCGGTCGGGAACCTAGGCGGGATTGGCAATGAGGCGTCGCGAGGTCATCATCCTTCTCGGTAGCGGTGCGGCAGCGTGGCCACTCGCTGCGCGCGCGCAGCCGAGCAAAAGGCCGACCGTCGGATTCCTGGGCGCCAGCACTCTAGCCGCCGCTGAACAATGGGTTGCCGCCTTTGCTCAGCGGTTACACGAACTTGGTTGGACCGAGGGACGCACCGTCGCGATCGAGTATCGCTGGGCGGAAGGCCGCAATGAGCGCATGGCCGAAATTGCGGGCGATTTCGTGCGGGCCAAGATCGATGTCATTGTTGCACAAGGAACCCAAGCAGCGCTGGCGGCGAAGAAGGTAACCTCCGCTCTCCCAATCGTCTTCGTGCTGCCGGGCGACCCCGTCGGAAGCGGGTTGGTTGCGAGCCTGGCGCAACCGGGCGGCAATGTCACCGGGCTTTCGAGTCAGGTGCCCGAGCTTGCGGGCAAACGCCTCGATCTTCTACGCGAGATCGTCCCGGGGCTACGCAGCCTAGCGATCATGGCCAATGCCAGCAATGCCGCCAACGTGTTAGACACGAATGAGATTCAGGCAGCGGCGCGGGCCGGCGGTCTCGAGGTTGTCAGCTTTGAAATCCGGCGAACGGTAGATATTGCCGCCGCCTTCGCTGCGTTCAAAGGTACGGTTGGTGCACTTTACGTTCCGCCCGATGCGTTCCTGAACACCAACCGAATCCGTATCAATACGTTGGCGCTGGTAGCGCGCCTGCCGACAATGTACGGCGCACGGGAGAACGTCGAGGCGGCGGGGCTGTTCTCTTATGGTCCAAATTTTACAGACTTGTTCCGACGTGCCGGCGATTATGTCGACAAGATCCTGCGCGGGGCGAAGCCTGCCGACCTGCCGGTGCAGCAGCCGATCAAGTTCGAACTGGTCGTCAACCTGATTACGGCGATGGCGCTCGGCCTTACCGTTTCACCCTCGTTGCTTGCCCGCGCCGACGAGGTGATCGAATAAGGCAGGTGCGATGTCCGAGTCTGGCCTGTTTGAGGCGTGCCGCCTATCCTGAGTGCGGATTCCGATTTATTCCGGCCGGGTGTTCCGACTTGAAGCCGGCCACTTGAAGCCGGCCACGATTCCGAAATGAAACCGGCCGGCATTCCGATTTGAAGCCGACCGGGTTTTGGAAGTCGGCGTTTTCGTTTGGGTCAGTCCCTCAGGCATCAAGTCCCTCGTCGATCAACGGGGGAAGCGGATGCCGGCCAAGAGAGAACTGACCATGCGACAGATACGACAGATGCTGCGGCTTGCCCGTGATGGGGTGAGCGCCCGGGAGATCGGGCGCACGCTCGGCGTGGCGCGCAGCACCATTCAGGACAATCTCAAGCGTGCCTCGACTGCCGGGCTGGCGTGGCCTTTGGCGGGCGATCTGACCGACGCCGTTCTTGAACAACGTCTGTTTGCCCATGCCGGCGTCAGGCGCGGCTTCCGCCGGCGAGCTGAGCCGGATTGGGCCTCGCTGGCCTGTGAGCTGAAGCGGCCTGGCGTCAATCTGATGGTGCTGTGGGAGGAGTACCGGGCGGTCCACCCGGAAGGATATGGCTACAGCCGGTTCTGCGATTTATTCCGGGAATTCGAGCGGCGGCTGTCGCCGACGATGCGGCAGGACCATCCGGCCGGCGACAAGGTCTTTGTCGATTACTCCGGCAAGAAGATCATGATCGTCGATCGTGCAACCGGGGTCGTGCGTGAAGCGGAGATCTTCGTCGCCGTGCTTGGCGCCTCCAATTACACCTACGCCGAGGCGAGCTGGACGCAGAAACTGGCGGACTGGATCGAGGCCCATGTCCGCATGTTCCGGTTTTTTGGCGGGGTGCCGCGGCTTGTCGTCCCTGACAATCTGAAGTCCGGCGTGCACCGGGCCTCATTCTACGACCCTGAAATCAATCGCAGCTACGGGATGATGGCGTCCCATTACGGCGTGGGCATCCTTCCGGCACGGCCAAGAAAGCCCCGGGATAAGGCAAAAGTGGAGGCTGGAGTGCGTTTTGCCCAGACCTATATCCTCGGGCGACTTCGCCGGCAGACCTTCTTCTCCCTGGCCGAGGCGAACGCGGCAATCGCCGCCGCGCTGGAGCGCATCAACGCGCACGTCATGCGCCGGATTGGCGTCAGCCGCCGACAATTGTTCGAGACCGTCGAGAGGCCTGTCCTGGCCCCGTTGCCGGATGCCGACTATCAGTTCGCGGAATGGCTCTTGGCCCGCGTCTCGCTCGATTATCACGTCGAGGTCGACGGCTTCTTCTACTCAGTTCCACACGGCCTGATCCGGGAGCAAGTCGACGTTCGCGCCACCACCCGGACCATCGAGTTGTTCCATCGGGGTTTGCGTGTTGCGGCTCACCAGCGCCGTTATGGTGGCCGCCGGCACGGCACTGACCCCGATCACATGCCCAGTGCGCATCGGCGTTATGCCGAGTGGACTCCCGATCGATTCCGGCGTTGGGGGCGGTCAATCGGGCCCAACACCGAGGGGCTCGTCCTCGCCATCCTGGCCAATCGGCCTCATCCCGAACAGGGATTCCGGACCTGCCTGGGCGTGCTTCGGCTGTTCAAGGATATTGATCCCGAACGCGCCGAGCTGATCGCGGCCCGAGCGGTTGCTGTCCGCGCGCTGACCTACAAGAGCATCGCCTCCATCATCGCCAACAAGCTCGAACGCGGTTCTCGCGACACCGAGGACGCGATCATCGAACATCCCAATCTGCGCGGCCCCGGTTACTTCCATTGAAAGGATTACCCAGCATGCTCACCCATCCCACCCTCGACCTGCTGCATAGCCTCGGTCTCCACGGTATGGCCAAAGGCTTCAAGGACCTCGATGCCCAGTCCGAAGCGCGCAGCCTCGAACACGCTGAATGGTTGGCGTTGCTCCTCGAACACGAGAAAACGCTGCGCCAGCAAAAGCGGTTCGAAACCAGAGCTCGAGCCGCCAAGCTGCGCCATGCCGCCTGCGTCGAGGATGTCGATTACCGCGCTATCCGCGGCCTCGACCGCGCGCTCTTTCTAAAACTCGCCGCCGGCGACTGGATCCGGGCACGACATAATCTCCTTGTTACCGGGCCGTGCGGCCTCGGCAAGAGCTGGCTCGCTTGCGCCCTTGGCAACAAGGCTTGCCGAGACGACTTCTCAGTTGCCTACCATCGTGTACCGCGTCTCTTCGCCGCGCTCGCACTCGGCCGCGCCGATGGCCGTTACACCAAGATGCTGCGCGCTATCGCACGACTCGATCTGCTGATCCTGGACGACTGGGGACCAGAACCTCTCGACGCCGACCAACGCCGTGATTTGCTCGAAATCGTCGAGGATCGATACGAATCCCGCTCGATTATCGTCACCAGCCAGCTGCCCGTCGATCGCTGGTACGAAATCATCGGAAACCCCACCATCGCCGACGCGATCCTCGATCGCCTCGTCCACAATGCCTACCGCATCGAACTCAAAGGAGAGAGCCTCAGAAAGCAGGAGCAAACCGCTCAAGATCAACCGGTCTCTTGACCTTCCCAGCCCTCAACGACATCATGAAATTGACCCATGCGAACGACGCCACGGGTGGCCGGCTTCAGATCGGAATACCCGGCCGGCTTCGAATTGGAATGCATGGCCGGCTTCGTCGGAATCCGCAATCCTGAGAATGTCCGTTCACCGGGTAGACCGAAAGTCGCCATGCTCCGGCCAAACCGACGCGAATGACCCAAAACCGTCTTGCGCCATGCGCCGCGCCGCAGCGTTTGCGCCCACAGTGAGTGCGGCCACAATCGAAACCTGATACTCTGCGTCCACGCGTCCTCAAATTGCGATGAGGATCGAGTGAAACGGCGCGAGTTCATAGCGGCTACTGCGGCACTATTCGTCTCGCCACGGCGTTCGTGGGCGCAGGGGGCTCGCCGTCGGCTTGGCTTTCTCGCCACTGGTGACGCGAGCGGGCAGGCCCCCAATCAACCCGAGCTTGCGTTGATCGATGGGCTGCGAAACCACGGCTGGATAGACGGAAAAAACCTGATTATCGAATATCGTTTTTCCAAGCCCCCGGATCGCATACCGGCTTTGGCGGCCGACCTGATTGCCCTGAGCCCCGATGTGCTCGTCGCCGCGGGACCGCAAGCAGCCCTCGCCCTGAAATCGAAAACTGCTACCATTCCGATTGTGTTCGTGGCTGTGTTCGATCCCGTGGAGCTCAGCCTCGTCCAAAGCCTGTCGCATCCAGGCGGCAACATAACGGGTCTCGCGACCTACGCGCCAGGAGATTGGGTCGCAAAGCGAGTAGAAATCCTCCGCGAACTGATACCTGGCGCATCGAGAATTGCGATCTTGGTCAATCCGGAAAACCCAATGCAGAGGAAGGTTTTAGCCGATGAGGTGCCCCGCGCAGCCCGGGAGCTAAATATAGCTCTGCCGACAGTTGAGGCGACCAAGGTCGAGGAGCTCGACACCGCCTTTGCTTCGGCAGCCGCCCAGCACGTCGATGCAATGATCGTTTTTGGCGATGCTTTGACCGTTCGCCAAGGCCCACGAGTTGTCGCGCTCGCGGCAGAACATCATCTGCCCGCGATGCACTTCTTCCGACATTTCGCCAATGGCGGATTGGTCATCTACGGCCCCGACATAGCCGATCTGTTCCGCCGTGCAGGCGGCTACGTCGATAAGATCCTCAAAGGCACCAAGCCTTCCGATCTGCCGGTAGAGCAGCCGACCAAATTCGAGCTCGTGATCAACATGAAGACGGCCAAAGCGCTCGGCCTCGCCGTGCCGCCCTCGTTACTCATCCGCGCCGACGAGGTGATCGAATAGAGATGCTATTTGCTGCGGCGCACGATATGGCCCGAACGCGAAGCCCAGACCGGCTCTGAAATCGTCCGGTTGTCGCGCTAGACCGGACGTGACCGGCGGCGGTCAGGACGGCGCCTGTTGACCCTGGCTGTGTAAAAACGCGAAAGATCGAGACACGGTCAGAATTGCATTCTTCAGTTCGCTCTCTCTAAGTTGAATTCGCTTTCGAGTTGAGCACCAAAGACGATGTTGGACGAATAACTTCTTCTATCGCGGTCAATCGTCTAAGCGTTTTCACACAGCCAAGACCCACACCGGACATCCGTCGCTTGGTGTCAGAATCATGCAAAGAACGGATGCGGCGCTCCTTTTTCACCCTTCCGTTCCATCACCGAGATACAGGTCCGTATCTCATCGTCAGACATGTTCAGGCCGAACTCTCCGCGCAGGACCGATCTGAATTCGGCTTCATCCTTCAACAGTCGCCGTTCGGCCTCGCCCGTCGCGTGCCGTACGGTCAGCCGTGCGTTGAACATTGTGATGCGTGTCCTGTTAGGACCCGGTTTCGCCGCTATGATGTTGCCTTGGTAGGGTGCATCAGGGTGTGTTCCGGTGTACCAATTCGTAATTTCATACTCACCGTCGTATCGCGGATAGGGAATAACGCGATAAATGTGCTCCCACATGTCGCGTAACTTCGCTTGCAATGTGAGTTCGCCGCCGACATCGATAAAGCGCATTGGCTCGTGCGGTGTGTCCTGTTCGACGTCGGGCTTCAGAAGCAAAGCCGAAGTGGGTGCCAGATTCCCGAAACCTACGTCAGCCAAGTACGGTCCTTCAGGCAGGTCTACCTGCAACAACATATGTATCGCCGGACGCGGGGCGTCGATGGCCATGCCGCGAACTACTCTGCCTTGCAGGCTGGTGATCTTGTAACCAAGTGACCGTAATCCCTCCCGAAACAGCATGTTCTGTTCCAAGCAATAGCCGCCGCGGCGACCCGAGATCATCTTCCGCTGAAGGGAATCCAGGTCGAGCCTCGGCGTCCGCCCCAGCATGATGTCCAGCGATTCGTATGCGATTTCGTGCGAGTGCGCGAAGATGAGTTTATGCAACGTGTCGAGCGTTGGTTCGAGGGACCCAGCATATCCAATGCGCTGCAGCCAAGCGCCTTGGTCGAATGATGCCTGCGCCATTGGAAACTCCCATTGTGTTCCGTAAGCTATCGAACAATTGCAGGCCGGACAACGGGACAAGTCTGCTGTTGGCCCATCGGCGAAGTGGTGGCACCCTCGCCACGAGGTCCGCTCACCGAGGCATAGCGGACCAGATTTGCTTACGTTGAGTTCTTCGCACTTTGACCCACAAGAGACCTTTCACCCTCAACTGGGGTATGCTGGGATATGATAGGCTGTGACCCTAGGTCCACGTATGCTCAGGCGACTTGCGATCGAAGACATGGACGTTGCGGCCGTGGTCCATCGAACATCTTTCGACCAGGCTCTACCAACTCTGGCCGGCCTTCACACACCAGCCGAGGACCGCTGGTTCTTCCGAGAGCGCATGTTCCCGGCGTGCCAGCTCTGGGGTTCATTCAGTGGCCAAGAACTCGTTGGCTTTGTCGCGTTTCGCGAGGCATGGATCGACCAACTCTACGTACTCCCAACGTGGCAAGGCCGCCACATCGGCACTGCCCTCTTGAATGTTGCCAAAAACCGATTTGATCGCCTGAGTCTCTGGACGTTTCAACGAAATCAAAACGCTCGCAGATTTTACGAGAAGCACGGTTTCCGGCTTGTCTCGGAGACAAATGGCTCACGCAACGAAGAGAAGGAGCCCGATGTCCTATACTCGTGGAGACGCAATCCCCTTGCGCAACAATAACTGCTTATGGCCCTTCGCGTCGAGCCGCAACCCTCACTTCGGAGTCGGCTGTTCGGGGAAATCCGGACGCGGTTGCAGGCATACCAAACCGACGCGAATGTCCCTGGCTGTGTAAAAACGCGAAAGATCGAAACGCGGCTAGAATTACATTCTCCAGTTCGCGCTTCAAATTGAATGTGCTTGCAAGCTTGACCGTTGAGACGGTCTTGAACGAATAACTTCTTCTATCGCTGTCAGGCGTCCTGGCGTTTTCACACAGCCAAGACCCATTGCGGAAGTGGTCGGCTTTAAGGGGGAGCGCCTTAAACCTTCGTATGTTCCGCGACACCATTAGATGACGGGACGACTACCGACGTTCAATTGAGTTGCTGATCGCGATCGTCCTAGGCTGCATGGGTTGGAAAAGAGCACGGGCTCATGAAGTGCGATTGTGAAAATAGGATGATCTACGAACAGCTGCGATAGAGCCAAGAGGAGACTATAATGCCCAACTGTTCCGAAAGTCTTAGATCTGGCAGCCGGTGCCTAGATAAAGCCACGAACTAGAATGACAGCTTTTGCTGTTTCGCGCATCACGCAAAACGATCAAATCGGCTTGCTCGAACCAGGGTAGGGATAATGAAGTTCGTAACGTGTCTGCTTGCGGCAGCACTCCTGCTTGCGGGTGTCGGGGCAAGTCACGCGGCAGTCCGCATTGCTGATGATCGGGGCGGTCAAATCGGAAGCTACGTCAGCAAATTTCAACGTCTGCGTTCATCCGGACAATCCGTGATCATTGACGGTCTCTGTGCCTCGGCCTGCACCATCGTCCTCGGCGCGGTCCCTCATGACAAAATCTGCGTGACCTCGCGTGCGGCGCTTGGTTTCCATGCCGCGTATGATTTCGGCATCAACGGCCGCACCTTCACTAATCGCGAAGCAACCATGATGCTGTATTCGACGTATCCGACGCGGGTGCAGCGATGGATCGCCGCGCGCGGCGGGTTGACGCCCCAGATGATCTTTCTGCGCGGCAAGCATCTGCAGGCGATGTACCAATCGTGTTAATCGATGCGTTAGGAGATCTGTTGGACGCTGAGCCTTCAGCTCCAATCAGGTCCCGCCCGCGCCGACGACGTGATCGAGTAGTCCGGCAGTTTGCTGCGGCGCATGAGTCCGGATGTGGCCCTAAGCCGAAGATCGGGTCAGCCGCCGTGATGTCCGCTGTCGCTGGCAAACCGGACGCCGAGCTGCACTTGGCTTGCCAGCCGCTTTTGACCCAAAGCGGATATCAGGTTCGATCCGCTCGACGGCACTGTCAGTTGACTTGAAATCATCCTGCAATCTAAGCTCGGGTTGCTCTTCTTTTGTATCAACTTTGCGATGCGTGGAGGCTATCCGATGCTGGAGATCGAGTGCTCCCAGTGCCGTGCAGCTCGCGCGCTCGACGACCTCACTGAGCTGAAGCGGCCGAAAATCACGTATGTCCACGATTTGGCCGGGCGGCTCGTCTGCACCAAATGCGAGAAGGCCAACAAGCGTCCTGCGGCGAAGCCGAAGCAGCTCGCCCGGCGGTCACCCTACGCATGACGGAGTTTTTGGCGATCATTTCAGAAGCCGCCCGTCAGCCTCAGGTGCAGGTCTGGTTTCTTGTCGGCATCATCGCCGGCTCGATCTTCGGTCTCTACTTTCGCAAAAACGCTGGGCCGCCGATGGTCAGCGCACTGGTTTTCTTGGCCCTCTTGCTGCCCGCGCGTTTCTTGACGCCCCCGACGTGGTTCACCATCATCTACGCAGTTGTCTTTATGCTGACGGGTTTCATTGGCTTCTGCGCCGGCTGGCTATCCGGACTGCTGCTCGGTCACGTGTGGGGCCTCGTATTGGACCGCGCGAAGAGACAGGCTGCATCCCGGCCGCCACACGATGACTAACCGCGCTGGCCTTGTTCGCCTAGTTGAGCTTGTGCGCTACATCGAACGACGAGAGCCGTGCTTTTCGTCCGACCTCCTGTCGTGCGGACCGGAAGCGCAATGACCGCTTATGGCCCGTTTGAGACATGCCCGCCTATCCCGAGAATGTCTGTTCACCGGGGTAGACCGAAGTCGCCATGCACCGGGCAAATCGACGCGAATGACCCAACTGCGACATCGAACCTGATAAATGCCGAGGTGGATTGAGTAACATTCCCCACTCGCCGCCCGACGCGACGGCCAATAGAGGCGGCGCTCTATGGGGGATCTGCTTGCGGATAATCGCCACCAGTGCATACCCATCCGAACGAAACTCCGGGTCGTAAGATCTCGCCCGCGACCTTGCAGGGCGTCGATCCGGTACCCAGTTGAGTCCGCACTTTACGATGCACCACCGTGGTAGTAAATTTCACGCCCTTACAATAGCAAAATTAAAACGGGAGGATTTCATGCGCGTGACTTATGCAGCGGCATTCGCTCTTTGTTTGCTCACAGTCGCTCCGGTGCGGTGCCTTGCCGGGGACCCGAAGAGCGATGTCTCGGCGGCTTACGCAACATTTGATGCGACGTACAACAAGGGCGATGCGAAGGCCGTTGTCGCCTTATATCTGCCGAACGCGAAGGTGCTCCCGCCAACCCACGAGGTGGCGTCGGGTCCAGCGGCGATCGAGAAGTTTTTCGCCGGGTTCTACGCAAACGGCGTAACGGACCACAAACTTGAGCTGATCGACGCGGGTGGCGATGACAAGGTCATCTATGGCACGGCAAACTGGAGCGCCAAAGGCAAGGACAAGGATGGCAAGCCTGCGAACTTCTCTGGCATCGCCACCCACGTGTTCGAGCGTCAGGCGGATGGTTCGCTGAAGCTGAGGTTATACCCTGTCATTGGGCTCCTTGAACGAGCAGCGGGCATTCGGCGGGAGGACCTTCCCGAAGAGCAGCTCGATAAGCTCGAGGCGATGCTCGCTCTTGCGACAGACGACGCGCATGAGAGCGCACCCGTTCTCGCGGACCTGTTGGCAATCCCGACAGGCGGGCGATACCCGCCACTGGAGCTCGGTCCACACCAGAAGAAGGAGCGAACGTTTCAGGCTCTTTTGGAGCAGGTACGAGGCCTGGCGGCAAGACAGCCGCTCCTTGCCATTTACGAGGATGTCCACTGGGCCGACCCCACCATGCTCGAACTCCTCGACCGGGCTGTTGACGAGGTGCAGCGGCTCCCGATCCTCATGATTATTACCTTCCGACCGGAATTCGTTCCGCGCTGGACGGGACATGGACACGTGACAGCACTCTCTTTGAGCCGGCTGGGACGCAGGCAAGGCGCGGCCGTGGTCGACCGGATAACCGGCGGCAAATCGCTTCCACAGGAGGTGCTTGATCAGATTTTGGCCAAGACGGATGGCGTGCCGTTGTTCGTCGAGGAACTGACTAAGACCGTCCTCGAATCCGGGCTGCTTAGGGAGCAGGGCAACTGCTATGAACTGATAGGTCCGTTGCCGCCGCTGGCGATCCCGACAACGCTCAAGGACTCGCTGATGGCCCGTCTGGACCGGTTGGCACCGGTGAAGGAAGTCGCCCAGATCGCAGCCTGCATTGGGCGCGAGTTCGGACACGACCTTCTGAAAGCAGTAGCTCCGCTCGATGAGGATGCCCTCCAGCTTGCTCTCAATGAACTACTGGAGGCGGAGCTCATATTCCGGGTGCGTGGAATACCGCCGGATATTGGCTACAGCTTCAAACATGCTCTGGTGCAGGACATCGCGCACGAGAGCCTCTTGAGGAGCAAGCGGCAGCAGATCCATGCTGGTATCGCCGCTGCTCTCGAAGAGCGTTATCCTGCCCGTGCGGAGGCGGAGCCGGAGACGATTGCTTCGCATCTCACCGAGGCTGGGCTGGCGGACAGGGCCGTCGGCTATTGGCTGCGGGCCGGCCGGAACGCCGCGGGACGTTCCGCCAATCTCGAAGCGATCACTCATCTTACAAGCGGGCTAGAGGCGCTCAAGTCCTGTCGAGAGGGGCCGGAGCGGGATCGCCAGGAACTCGCGCTGCAGACGGCAATCGGGGGTCCGCTGATCGCCATTCACGGATACACGGCTCCGCAGCTCGGCACTGCGTTCGACAGGGCACACGCGCTCTGCAAAGAACTGGACGACGCGGATGCCTTGTTCGCCACGCTCAGCGGCAAGTTCGTTTTCCATTTTGTAAGAGGCGACTACGGCGCCATGCAGAGCCTGGCGGCCGAGGCGCGTAGCGCCGCCGAGCGCACCGGGGACATGGCACTGGAATTGGCGGCGCATCGTTTGGCGGCTCTCACGGCCATGCACGCCGGTGACTTTCTTAAGGCCCGCTCCGAGTTCGAGACGATCCTGAGTCGCTATGAGCCGAAGGCGCATCGGCCGCCGCCTGTGCACTATGTCCATGACCCGAAGGCTTCTGCGTTACCCTACTTGGCGATTGTGCTTTGGATCCTTGGCTACCCCGAGCAGGCGCAGAGAGCGAGCCGCACGGCGTTTGAGTACGCTGTGGAGTTGAACCAGACGAACCTTACCGCGCACGTGGAGGTCTATGGCGGGGCCGCGCCTGCGGAGCTGATGAGTGATGTGGCGGCTGCGCATGCGCACGCGGACGCCATCATCGACCTCGCTGATCAACACAGCTTGAACTACTGGCGGTTGAGCGGACTCATCCTGCGGGGCTGGGCAATGGCACGGGAAGGCAACGTGGAGAGTGGTTTGACGCTCATGCGCCAGAGTTTGAACGAGCGGGACCGGCTCGGAGCTGCTTGGTACCAGGTTCGGTACTTGTGCATGCTGGCGACGACGTACCTGCAATTGGGTCGTGGCGACGAGGGTCTCACAGTCCTGGCTGAAGCAAAGGACCTCGCTGCGCGCAGTGACGAACATATGTGGGATGCAGAGCTCGCATGCATCTCTGGCGAGCTGCGGCGCACTCGTGGGGATGCACCAGACGAGGTCGACGCTGATTTGCAAACCGCGCTCCAGGTTGCACAGAGCCAGAGTGCCAAGTCATTCGAGTTGCGGGCCGCGATCAGTTTGGCTCGACTCCGGCGTGACCAGGGCAAGCACTCTGAGGCCCGCGCTCTGCTCGCGCCGGTCTACGGCTGGTTCACCGAGGGCTTCGACACCCGTGACCTAAAGGAAGCGAAGGCGCTGCTCGACGAGCTCT
>NZ_JARWCR020000091.1:0-30811 GCF_029846695.2 Bradyrhizobium nivariense
TCAGCTGGATGACGTTATCGTTGGACACGGCATATCGCTCCTTCGGTGGAGAAGTGGAGGCGTCAAGCACCCCCACGATATGCCGCCTTCCCGATTCCCGCCGTCACCAACTTTGGGCGATAGCTCCCCCGATATCGCTCTACATCTGTCAGTCGGTGGCGGCGCCGTCGAGTTTCGCCGCGACCGGATCGATCTTGCCATACGGCGGCTCGACTTTGCGCTCCCGGAGGCGTGGCATGTCCGGCGCCTTTTTCCTGAAAAGGTAGGACCGGTCATGAGCCCTCAGCTCGCGCCAGCGTTTGCCTCGGGGAAGTACATCGCCTTAGGTTCAAAGACCCGGCCGGACGCTTGGTCGCGATGGCTTTCCATCCACCCGTCGGTGCGGCGCCCCACGGAGATTCGCTTCTATGACCACCACTTCCTTATCGTTGAAGCCGCATCGGCGGGGTTGGGCGTTGCCCTCAGCCCGCGGGTCCTTGCAACCGACGATATAGATAGAGGGCGGCTGATCGCACCTGCCGGTTTCGATCCCGACGAAAGCCACTATGGTCTAATCTGGACAGGAGAAAATGAACTGTCCGGGAAAGCACACGATCTTGCTCTATGGCTGCAAGAACAGTGCAATTTCATTTAGTCTAGGGTGCGCAGTGGACTTGCTTCCGGTTTAGGTCCGTGCGCCTCAAGGGTTCGGCGCTGCCTGGCTTGCCGAGAGGAGAAATTGGCCGATATAGAGATCCTGGAGAGCAATCCCGGAGCTGTCGAAGACGGTGATATCTTCCCGCGCGATCCTGCCCGGACAGCGCCCTTCGAGCACCGCGCCGATTGCGTTTAAAACGAATTCGCCGCTTTCGATCCTTTCACGAATATGCTGGAATTCCCCGATCTGGATCGATTGCTCCGGCAGATCGCAAAAAAGCGTTGCACGCGCGAAAATCTCGCTCGGCAACTCCCGCTTGCCGCGCGCGTCGGACCCCATGCCGGCGATGTGTGTGCCCGGACGGATCCATTCCGACTTGAACAGCGGGACCCGCGAAGGCGTCGCGGTGACGATGATGTCCGCTTGACGACACGCCTCTTCCGCCGTCGAAATATGGATGTCGAGTTTCACACCACGCGACAACAGTTTAGTCGCGAAATGATTGGCCTTGTCACGATTGCGCGCGACGACATGCAAGTGCTTCAGCGGAAGGATGCGAGCAAGGGCACAGCATTCGAACAACGCCTGGTTGCCTGCGCCGAAGATCGCCAATGTTTCAGATTCCGGTCGCGCGAGTGCATTTGCCGCCACCGCGTCGGCCGCAGCCGTTCGATAGGCATTGACGGCCGAAGCCTCGACGACCGCGCCGATCCGCCCGCTATCCTGGTCGATCAGGAAGATCGTCGAGCTATGGCGCGGCCGGCCTTTGCTGGGGTTGTTGGGCCAGAACGAGCCGACCTTGAGGCCGGCCAGCTCGGGCGTCGAACCCGACTTGAGCGAGAATGTGTTCTGCGGATCCGACGCCTGTGCGATCACGGCCGGAAACACTTTCGCATTGGGAGAAGCCGCCGCAACGAGCGCCTTCCGGACGGCCTCGAACGCCGATTCATGCGAGATGAGGCGGTTCGAATCGCTTTCCGAGATAAATGTCACCATGGCCTTCATCCAATCCTATTCAATCTGCGCGAACGGGTCGCCGACATGCGGCACCCTGGTTCTGAACGGCTCGCCCAGAGGTAGCGTTTCATCGATAGAATCCGAGAACGGCCTTGGTCTCGAGATATTCTTCCATGCCCTCAAGGCCGTATTCCCGGCCGTTGCCGGAACGCTTGTATCCGCCAAAGGGTGCGTTCGGGTCCCAGTCGGGATAGTTGATATGGACTTGACCCGACCGGATCTGCCCAGCGACCGTCCGCACCGTCTCGATATTCGTGCCTTGCACATGGGCGCCGAGGCCATAGACCGTGTCATTGGCAATCTCAATCGCCTCCTCGATGCTGTCGTAGGGAATGATCGACAGCACCGGGCCGAAGATCTCCTCGTGCGCAATCCTCATGTCGCGACGGACGTTCGAGAAGATCGTCGGCTGCGCATAGAGGCCGATCTGAAGGTTCTCGGGCCGCCCCGGCCCGCCAAAGACAAGCTTGGCTCCTTCCTCAAGGCCGACGCCGATCATGGTCTGGACACGCTCGAACTGCGGCCGGTTGGCGATCGGACCATGGGTCGTGCTTTCCGCGAGCGGATCACCGACCAACAGTTCAGAGGCGGCCGCTGCGGCCAGGACATCGACCTTCGCCATCTGCGAGCGGGACACAAGCATGCGCGTCGGTGCACTGCAGGATTGGCCGAGATTGCGGAAGGCGGCGCCGACACCGAGCGGAACGGCCCGGCTCAGCTCGGCGTCCGGCAAAATGATGTTCGGCGACTTGCCGCCGAGTTCCTGGGCAACGCGCTTGATGGTGGGCGCCGCCGCTTGCGCGACGAGAACGCCCGCCCGCGTCGAGCCGGTGATCGAGATCATGTCCACCTTCGGATGCGACGCCAGGCCGGTCCCCACGACGGGACCAGTCCCGTTGACGAGGTTGAACACGCCGGGCGGACAACCGGCATCGTCCATCACTTCCGCGAACAGCAAAGCACTCAGGGGCGACAATTCGCTCGGCTTCAACACCACCGTGCAACCGGCCGCGAGCGCGGGACCGACCTTGGCGGTGATCTGGTAGAGAGGCCAGTTCCAGGGGGTGATGAGACCGCAGACGCCGATGGCCTCCCGCATGATGGCGGTGCTGCCGCGCGGACTGATGAAAGAATAGGTCGCGAGATTGTCACGCGCGACGCGGATGTGTTCGGCGGCCAGCGGCACCTGGGCGCGGCGCGCATAGGTGATCGCGGCCCCCATCTCGCTCGTGAGTGCCTGTGCGAACAGTTCCAGCCGCTCGAGGATCAAACCATGGATCCGGTCGAGCAGCGCCGCCCGTTCCGCAGCCGACTTGCAAGACCAGCCGGCAAAGGCTCGTTCTGCGGCGGAGACAGCGCGGTCTACGTCCTCATTGTTGCCGAGCGCGACTTCGGCGATCGGCTGCTCGGTCGCAGGGCTAATGACAACCGCCGTCGCCGATCCGATCGGCTTCCGCCATTCTCCATCGATGTAGAATTTTCCGAGGAAGCCGGCTTCCGTCAGGTGTCGAATGGGCGAGGTCATTGGAAGCAATCCTTGATCCGATAATAGGCGCCGACCCGCGGAAGGAACCAGGGAGGACCGAGATCGCGTGCGCCCTTCTTGGCGAGAGCTAGAGCGGCCGAAGAGCCGATCAAGCCACCGCCAATCACCGCAACGTCGCAAGTGCCCTGCACCGGTCCTGCGGAGGCACTCTTGAATGGCTCCGACGTGTCCAGCCAATAGGATGTGAGTTTCATATCTCGCTATCTGTATGCTGGGCATGTGCAAATCGCCGCCCAGCTCTGTTTCAGGTCTACCAGCCGCGCATTCGCGGCCACTGAGCTTCGATTGCGTCGCTTCCCGCGGAGATGACATTGTACAGCTCGTGCTGTGACGCCGTGGCGCAGGCGTGGTTGGGCAAAATCCTGGCCTTCGTGCCGATCGGCAGATCCGGCAGGGTTGCAGCCGATCCGGATCTAATGGCGAGGATGCCGTGCTCCTGGCTCGCCTGCGCGACGATCAGGTCCGGGTAGAGTTTGCCGGACAGATCGCAGACGAGACCATAACCCTGGTCGATCTGCTGCGCCGCGGTGCCGCGATCGCGTGACAGCGCCATCCAGCCCGCATCGACCAAAATCCAGCCCTTCTCCGGCTTCGTTCCGATGACGGTGGTGAGAACCGAGATCGCGATGTCGTCCGTGGTGCAGACGCCGACACCGTGCATCACCAGATCGAAGAACATGTACACACCGGCCCGCATTTCCGTGACGCCGGTCAGGTCGTCGCCGAAATGGGCGGTCGGTGTTGAACCGACGCTCACGACCGGGCATTCATGCCCCGCCGCCCGCAGCGTCTCTGCGGCGGCCACAGCCACGGCCCTTTCGTTCTCCACAGCCGCGACGAGGGTATCGGGCGTGCAAAGGCTGTAGGATTCGCCCGCGTGAGTGAGAACGCCGGCCAGCTTGACGCCGGCCTCGGCCAGGGCGACCGCGACGGCGATAAGTCTGGAATCGGTGGCGGTCAGACCGCCGCGGTGGCCGTCGCAGTCGATCTCGATGAAGGCGGATGGCGTCACAGCAGCGGCGCGGCCTGCCTCGCCCAGAATCTTAGCCTGCTCGGACGAATCGAGCAGCACCTTGAGGTCGAGGCCGGCTTTCCGGAGACGCATCGCCCTCTCAGCGGTGTGCGGTGCCACGCCCACGGCATAAGTCATGTCCCGAAAACCGTGCTGCGCGAAGTACTCCGCCTCCGCCAACGTGGAGACGGTGATCGGCCCGAACCCGGACGGAAAGGCGCGTCGGGCTACCTCGATGGACTTCGCAGTTTTCATATGGGGACGCAGCACGACGCCCCGCGCGGCCATCCGAGAGGACAGACGGCCGAGATTGCGATCCAGCCGGTCCCTGTCAAGCAGGAGCGCCGGCGTCGCCAGCGCCCCGACTGTCGTGGCCGTCTCGCCCGTTCCGGCGTTCGGGATATCCGTTCCATGCATCTCCAAGCGCAGCATCCCGATGTCTCCTAACCGAATGACTGGTTGGCGAGCGCGAACGTGCGCGCCGGCCCGGTTGTTGGCATCTGCGTCCCAAGGACCATGGTGGTGGCGTCGCTGACCTGCTGCAGCCCGATGCCTTCGAGCCACTCCCCGAGATGCGAGTTGGTAGAGGTATCGATCCGGACGAAAACACTCCCGAGGGGCGCGAGCGCGGCCTCGATCAATGCGCGCGCATCGGTCGGGCTTTCGGCGACTACAGGACCGATGACATGCCCACGGCCGAAGAGACGGGAAATGGCGTAGCCGCGAGCTATGCCATCACGCAGCAGGACATAACCGTCGCCGACCTCGATCAGCCGGTTCAGCATTTCGCTCCTCGTCCAGCCGGTGGCCTCGTAATCGAGACCGACGATCGCCGCGAGATCCGATGGAGCCATTGCCCTGACAAAGCACGGACCCGGCGCCTCATGGCGCTCACTGGGAATTCCGTGATGCTGGTGGATGACCCCGATGGGGATGAAGCCACGGCGCTGGTAAAGCGCCATGCCTTCGACAGTCGAATTCAGCGTGATGATCCGTGGTCGTGCCGCCGCGAGCAGCGCGTCCATCAGCCGGGCCCCGTAACCACGCCCCTGAACGGTTTTCGAGACGATGATCATTCCGGTGGAAGCATGGGTATCGCCGTAAGGCCACCAGAGCGCGGTCCCCACCACGGCACCTGCAATCGTCACCACGAAACCGCGGCCAAGCTGCAACGCAAAATCCCAATCCTTGAGCAGGTACGGCCAAGACATCTCCTGCGAGAGCTTCAGGGCACCTTCCAGATGCGCTCTCGCGAAAGGGACCAGGGCCACGTCTTCATTCTCGCGTTCTCCGGCCTGGGTAACTGCGGTTGTCATGATAGGTCGACGTCTCTTGCTCGGGTTGTCGGACTAATCGCCGGTGCCTGACGCGGCGAGATTCCATCTGACGATGCTCGCGCGAGCTGCAGCGTATCTTGGGTCCGACAGCATTACGCAATCAGACGGAAGCAAAGTTCAGCAGGGTATTGCATTGATCATACGCTTGAAGAGACGATCTGCTGTCACCGACTCGCGCCGCGGTTCCGCATCCCTGCGAAATGTCGGGCATGACCGTGGAATGCCCGATGGAGCGGAATGGAGGCCGGCGGACGGAAGCGGAAGGCGGTGCCTCCTGGTCGCTTATGGCCGCATGCATACCGATCCACGGCGGCCAGACCACGCCTGAACCGCAGAAGCCGCCGCATCTTGGAAAAGGACCGGGTGTAGTCTATGCCTTGCATGATGGTTTTCATGCCCCCCAGTCCAGGACAGCCTTGCCACAGTTGCCGGTCCGCATGATCTCAAATCCGGTCTTGAACTCTGCGACCGGCAGGCGGTGCGTTATGATTTTTCGGACGTCGAGACCGCTCTCGAGCATTGCGAGCATCTTGTGCCAGGTCTCGAACATCTCCCGACCATAGACGCCCTTAACC
Organism: Bradyrhizobium nivariense; assembly: GCF_029846695.2. Lineage (NCBI taxonomy): Bacteria > Pseudomonadati > Pseudomonadota > Alphaproteobacteria > Hyphomicrobiales > Nitrobacteraceae > Bradyrhizobium > Bradyrhizobium nivariense. Next base: position 6,125 of record NZ_JARWCR020000091.1, read on the forward strand.
GTGAGCATCTTGAACACAACCTTGGTCCAGTCGACCGTCGCCGGTCGAGCCGGGATCCCAAGCATTGCTATCTTTCCACCCATCACCAAGTTTTCGACCAGTTGATCGAATGCCGCGGGAGCACCACTCATCTCCAGCCCGACGTCGAACCCTTCCTTCATTCGGAGGCCCTGCATCACAGACCGAAGATCCTGTTTGGTCACGTCGACGGGAACAACGTCGGCGACATCAGACGCCAAGGCCAAACGGTACGGATTCACGTCGGTGATCACGACATGTCGCGCACCGACGTGCCGGGCAACTGCAGCGCTCATGATGCCAATAGGACCTGCTCCGGTGATGAGCACATCCTCGCCGACAAGGTCGAACGACAACGCGGTGTGGACGGCGTTGCCTAGTGGATCAAGGATAGCCCCGATCTCGTCGTCGATCGTGTCAGGAAGCGGTACGACATTGAAGGCGGGCAAACGCAGATATTCCGCAAAAGCCCCGGGAATGTTGACACCGATCCCCTTGGTTTCAGGATCCAGGTGAAACCGCCCTCCACGCGCGGCCCGACTGCTGCTGCCAACAACGTGCCCCTCGCCCGAAACACGCTGTCCAATGACGACACTTTTGACGTTCGCGCCGACCTCAGCGATCTCGCCTGCATACTCGTGGCCGACGACCATCGGGACAGGTACGGTACGCTGCGCCCAATCGTCCCAAGCATAGATGTGAATATCCGTGCCGCAGATCCCGGTCTTATTGACCTTTATGAGAACGTCATCCGGCCCGATCTGCGGGATCGCCCGTTCGCCGAGCCAGAGACCCGGCTCGGCTGCTGCTTTGACCAGAGCTTTCATGAGAACACCTTTCTAACTCTCAAATCACGCCAAGCGCTTTGCCGGCGTCCGTAAAGGCATCGACGGCCAATTCAACGTCTTGCTCGGTCAGAGCGGCGGACATCTGTGTCCTGATGCGCGCTCTTCCTTTTGGTACTACGGGATAGAAGAAAGGGGCGACGTAGACGCCGCGTTCATCAAGCGCGACCGCCATCTCCTGTGCCAGCCGCGCCTCGTGCAGCATTACTGGAATGATTGGCGTCTCTCCCGGGAGCATTTCGAAGCCAGCCTTTTCCAACCCGGAACGAAAGCGCCGAGCATGCGCCGCGAGGAGTTGCCGGCGGTCGTCGGCTCCCTCTGCGATCGCAATGGCCTTGATCGATCCCGCTGCCACTGCCGGGGCGAGGCTGTTGGAGAAGAGATAGGGACGCGCTCGCTGTCGAAGTAGATCGATGATGGATTGCGACGCGGCAACAAAACCGCCCATCGCGCCACCCAAGCTCTTGCCGAGCGTTCCGGTCACAATATCGACCTTCCGACTGGTGCCTGTCAGCGTGGGAGTGCCGCGGCCGGCTTCGCCCAGGTGGCCGGTCGCATGGCAGTCATCGACCATGACGACGGCGCCGTATCTTTCGGCCAGGTCGCAGATAGTGGCGAGGTTGGCGATGTACCCGTCCATGGAGAACACGCCGTCCGTGGCGATCAATTTGAAACGGGCCCCTCCCCTGTCTGCTTCCTTGAGACGATCCTCAAGGTCGTTCATGTCGCCGTTGGTGAACCGGTAGCGCCTTGCCTTGCAGAGGCGCACTCCGTCGATAATAGAAGCGTGATTGAGGGAATCGGAAATGATGGCGTCATCGGCGTCCAGCAGCGGTTCGAAGACCCCGCCATTGGCGTCGAAGCATGCAGCGAACAGAATGGCGTCATCCTTGTTCAAGTAGCGCGCGATCGTTCGCTCGAGCTCACGGTGAAGGGATTGCGTACCGCAGATGAAGCGCACTGACGCCATGCCAAATCCGAACTCATCCAGGCCCCGCTTGGCGGCGGCGATCACATCGGGATGATCGGCCAAGCCTAGGTAGTTGTTAGCGCAGAGATTTACCAGTTCGCGCTCCGAATCCTGGGAAACGACCCGAATCCGGCCGGCCTGGGCGCTATTGATGACGCGCTCACGCTTGTACAAACCATCCGCCTGGATCTGCGAAAGCAGCTCGCGTATCCGGCCTTCTAGAGTCGCCGCCATGTTGCCCCGATCTTTGCTACCGCTTTGGACGATCATGATGATCCGATCTCTCCCCGAAGCACGCGCAACATGCCCTCGAAGTGGCCGGGATCATGTGGCTTGAGGAGCGCAGCCTGGCGGGGCAGATCGCAGAGGCGCGACAGCCAAAACCGAAACGCTCCTGCCCGCTGCATCGCAGGAAGCAGCAAGTGCTCGGCGGGGGTTAGCGAGCGGACGCTCTCATAGGCTCCCAGAAAAGCGGCAGCTCGCTTAGCGTCGTGGCGGCCGGTTCGGCTATCGACGCACCAGTCGTTGAGGCACACAGCAACATCGAATAGAAAGGCGTCGCATCCGGCAAAGTAGAAATCAAAGACGCCGGACAGGTGCCCCCTCTCGAACAACACGTTGTCGCGAAAGAGATCGGCGTGCACCGGCCCTCTGGGGAGTCTGTAGGTGGAGGACAAAGCAATTTGGTTCTGAAAGGCCAATTCACTCGCCAGCAGCAAGCGCTGTTCATCAGATACGCAGCGGCCGACCACCTGCACGACCTCATTCCACCATTCGACGCCCCGCGGATTGACTTGTTGTCGTGGGTAATCGCTCCCAGCCAGATGCAACCGCGCCAGGAACTCCCCCACGTAGCTACAATGTGCCGCCGTAGGCTCGGTCTCGCTTTCACCCGGAAGCCTGTTGACGACCACTGCGGGTCGCTGCTTCAGCGAGTGAAGGATTGCGCCATTGGCGTTAGCAACCGGATCCGGGACGGGCATTCCCGCGCCGCAAGATGCTTCATGAAGTGGAGGTAGAACGGCAGTTGCTCGAATGTCAGGCGCTCAAACAACGTGAGCACATACTCTCCCCCATCAGTGTCGACGAAGTAGTTCGTGTTCTCAATTCCGGTGGCGGCCCCGCGAAGGGAACGAGGCCGGCTTAAACTTAGCGCTCGAAAGAACGCTGCGACGTCGTCCAATGACAATTCCGTAAATACGGCCATGGCTGAAACAGTCCTAAATCCGGAATTCAGCAGGTTGCACCCTGCACGACATCGGCGATGTAGTTCTTTATGGTCTGTGCATCCGGCGGAAGGACTTTGACTCGCTTCGGCAACTCTTCTATTCGATCGAACCGTTGCGGGCGATCTGGCTGGCGGCCCAACGCTTCCTTGATCGTCGCAGCGAATTTGATTGGCAGTGCAGTCTCGAGCACAATCATCGGCATCTTGGTGGCTGCGTGTAAGCGCCCGACCGTCACACCATCTGCAGTGTGTGGATCGATCATGGTGTTGTAACGGTCCCACGTGTCACGGATCGTCGCCAGCCGATCGGCATGGGTGCTTTTTCCGCTGCGGAAGCCAAAATGCGTCGCCGCCTTTGCGAATCTGGGATCACCACTAAGATCGAACGACCCTTGTTCCCTGAGTTGGTCGTCAAACAGTGATTTCGTCCGACTGGCGTCGCGACCGAGCAAGTCGAACACGAAACGCTCGAGATTTGACGCCTTGGAAATGTCCATGGAAGGGCTCGATGTTTCAAGCGTGTCAGATCGGCTTCTGACGCGATAAACACCGGTGCGGAAAAATTCGTCGAGCACGTCGTTTTCGTTGGTCGCAAGGACAAGACGGGATATCGGAAGCCCCATCATGCGAGCAATGTGACCAGCGCAGATGTTTCCGAAATTTCCTGAAGGCACGGTAAAGTCAACGCCTGCCGACCTCTCTTCATTGGCCTGAACGTAACCGGAAAAATAATAGATGACTTGCGCTACCAATCGGGCCCAGTTGATCGAATTGACAGTACCGATCCTATGTCGTCGTTTGAATTGCAGATCGCTGGACACGCGCTTTACAATGTCTTGGCAATCGTCGAACACCCCCTCTATGGCAATGTTGTGGATGTTGTCGTCTTGCAGGCTGAACATCTGAGCTTGCTGAAAGGCGCTCATCCGCCCGAGGGGCGACATCATGAAGACCCGCACCCCTTTCTTGCCGCGCATTGCGTATTCTGCCGCGCTGCCAGTGTCGCCACTGGTCGCCCCCAGAATGTTCAATTCCTCGTGCCGGCGCGCCAATTCGTACTCAAGCAGATTGCCGAGCAACTGCATGGCCATGTCCTTGAACGCAAGCGTGGGACCGTTCGACAACTCCTGGAGGTACAGACCCGTCTCCAGCTTTCGCAGCGGCGCGACCCTAGGGCTTGCAAAGATCTCCGGCGTATAGGTCTTTTCAGAGATTTCCTTCAGGTCAGCGGGCGGAATATCGCCGACGTAGAGCGACAGGATTTCGAAAGCCAGGCTGGGATAGGACAAGGTACGCCACGCATCCAGCGTAGCGTCGTCTATGCGCGGGTAGGTCTCAGGTACGTACAGCCCGCCATCCTCGGCGAGGCCTTCAAGCAATGTCTCGCAGAACTGTTTGCGGCCTGAATGCCCGCGTGTGGATACGTAGTGCATCGATACTCTTCTTTCGAGAGACGGCAGTGCGCCTAGGGTCCATGCCCTACGTTGTAACTTCGAGAATGCCCAATAGTCCTTCCGGCCATCAGCGGCGGTCGCGCCACAGCGCGAACCGATCCTGCATCCGATATCCCCAGATGATGGCGGGCATGAACCAAGGGTCGCCACGATAGAGCGGGATGGAGGCCGGCGGACGGAAGTCAAAGGCAGTTCGCGCCGCCTCGTCGTTTTCCATCAGCTTGTGGGCCGCTCGCATACCGATCCAGGGCGCCCAGACGACACCTGAACCACAGAAGCCGATCGCTAGACCACACCGTCCTTTTCGAAAATGCGCGGCAGCATGTCGCGATTCATCGCCACGTTGCCGAACCAGCTGTGCGAAGGGCGGACATTCTCCAGTTCCGGGAAAAGGTTCACCAGCCCCTTGCGCAGCTGGAGCTTCGGAGCCACCGGATTGCCGACACGAGAGCTGTCGCGCCCTCCTAACAGGATGCGTTTGCCGTCGGGCGAAGGTCGGTAATAGAAACCGACCTGGCGGTCCTCGGTCATCATCATGCGTTTTGGCATCAGCCGCGCCATGACTTCCGGTGCAAGCTCCTCGGTTGCAATGATTCGGCTGCGAACCGGGACCAGCCTGCGGCGCAGGAAGGGAACGGCTCCATCGGTGTAACCATTTGTGCAAACCAGCACCTGACGCGCCTGCACCGAGGTTGCGCGTCGAAGCTCCCTCGCCCGGATTCATCGCGTCGAAGGCCGCAACCGAGCGGCCCTCGCGCGCCAGCACCAGCCCAGCCGAAAGGCCGGCATAGCCAGCACCCACGATCAGCACGTCGAGCTTCTTAGGCAACGGCAGTTGAGGCAACGGCTTAAGCGGTGCGGCTTCCCACCAGTAGGGCGTAGCCTTCTCGTCAACTCTCGACGCGTGCACTTCGTTTGCTCCTCGTGTCTTCAGGCGTTGCTTGGTTTTGTACTTCGAGTCGCGTTGAACTCAGGTGTCAAATGTGGTCGTTTCGAACGTCGAGCGCGTCGCGCAGCCCGTCGCCGATGAAGTTGAAGCTTGTCACCGCGATCGTAATCGCAGCGCCGGGAATGATGGCGAGCCAGGGAGCGCTGGCCAGATACTGCTGGGCGCCGTTGAGCATGTTGCCCCAACTGGGAAGCGGCGGCTGGATCCCATAACCGAGGAAGCTAATATACGCTTCCAGAAGTATCGCGCGGGCGACCGTCAAACTGGCGGCTACGATGATCGGACCCATAGCGTTGGGCAAGATCTCCCTGAACATGATATGCGTTCCGCTTAACCCAAGCATCCGACCAGCCTGGACAAACTCGCGCTCACGTAGCGAACGAACCTCGGCCTCGACGATGCGGGCCACTTCCATCCATTTGGTGAGTGCGATGATAACCGTGATCATGACGGGGCTGGGCCGCAATGCTGCAGACAGCGCCAGCACGAGAAAGATCGACGGAAACGACAAGAAGCCATCTACCGTACGCATGAGGACTGCGCTGATCCAGCCGCCGCGATACCCCGCGACCACGCCGACGAGTGCTCCGATCACTATCGATAATAGCATCGCCGAGAATCCCACCAGCAGCGAGATCCGTCCTGCCATTAACAGTCGAGCCGCCAAATCACGGCCCAGCGGATCGGTGCCAAGATAATGATTTCCGGTCATTGGAGGCGCGAAGCGGGCGCGCAAGTCGATGTGGAGCGAGCCATACGGCAGCAGATAGGGGCCCAAGACGCATGCCAGCGTCAGCAGCGTGATCATTGCCAGGCCTAACAGCGCCAGGCGATGGTTCATGAAGCGGAGTACCGCGCGGCTGTGCCACCATCGGCTTGGAGCTGTGCTTACGGCGAGAGTGGTCATATCGGTTGGCTCCTGTCGGGGCTTCTACGGGTTCAAGCCAGACGAATGCGCGGGTCGACAATAGCGACGACGATGTCGGCGAGCAGATTTCCGAGAATGACCAGGACCGCGGAGAACATCAGCAACCCCATCACAACCGGGTAGTCGCTGTAGCCAAGACTGTCGAGAAACAGCCGTCCCATTCCCGGCCAGGTAAAGACCGTCTCGGTCACCAATGCGCCAGTCAGAATGCTGGGCAGCTGCACACCTGCAAGCGTGATCATTGGCAGGAGTGCATTGCCGACAACATGCTTCAAAAGAATTCGGCGCTCGCTCAAGCCCTTGGCGCGGGCAGTTTTGACGAAATCCTGGCTGATGGCGTCCAGCGTCGCTGTCCGCATGTAGCGGCTCCAAACCGCGACGTGGACCAATGACAGCACCACGCTTGGCAGGATCAGATGGTGCAGATAATCCAGAACGGAGCCGTCGCCGATACTGTACATGTTCCCGGCAGGCACCCAACCCAGCTGGAGGGAGAAGACGTAGATCCCGACAAGTCCGAACCAGAAGGTCGGAACCGATAGCGCAACCATGGCGCCGATCGTTGCCAGATAATCAAACAGCGAATAGCGGTGGGTGGCGCCACGGATGCCGATCCAGGTGCCGATGGCGATAGCGATCACCGTCGAGGTACCCATCAGCAGTAACGTGGCAAAGACATGCCGGCCGATCACTGCCACAACGGATGTCCCGTCGCGGAAGGAGCGGCCCCAGTCGCCTTGCACAAGACGCCATGCCCAATCGAAATACTGGATCCATAGCGGTCTGTTCAACCCCAACTGTTCCGCCAGCCGCTCCATATCCTGTTGGGTCATGCTTGGATCCCGCGCGTATTGCGACAGCGGCCCGCCTGGAATAAGGCTCAGAATGGTGAAGCCGATGATCGAGACGATCACCAGCAGCACGAGGCTCTGTGAGAGGCGATTCAGCAGAAATCCGCGCATTCGGCTCTCTTCCTGAGAATGAGAAATTAATTCATTAGTACGTTGCCGCCCCGACTGGCTTTCGCGAGACGGGGCGGCGGCCGCGAATATCAGCTCGTCCAAGACCAGGCGCCGGCGTTCCAGGATTCGGTGCGCGTGTTGCCGTTGGACACCGCTCCCTGAATCCCTTTCTTGTGCCCCTGCACAGCAGTGTTCTGATAGAGCGGCAACAAGGGCAGGTCTTGCCGGACCAGTTCTTGTACGCGGAAGTAGATTGCGCGCCGCGCTTCCGGATCGAAGGTGCGGCTACCTTTGTCCAATAGAGCGTCAACCTCCGGATTGACGTATTGCGCATTGTTTGATCCGCGGCCGCCTTTATTAGCGATCGCAAGCGAATGCAGACGGTTGGTGACGTCGGGGTCTGCGCCGATCAAATAAGTGCTGCCCACTATGACCGAATCGAAACGAGATCGTTGCCAGAATTCGCCCCACATCACCGCGGCCGGAAGATTGGAGATGGTCATCTCGACGCCGATCTCTGCAAATGTCTGCTGCAGATACTGCTGCACCTGCTCGCGAAGAGGGTCGCCCGAGGTGGTCGAGTTGTTGAAAGACAGACGGACTCCGTCTTTTGCGCGGATCTTATCCCGCCCGGGCACCCAGCCGGCCGCGTCAAGGATCTGCTGCGCCCGCTTGATGCTGAACTCCTGCACCGGAAGGCCCGGGTTATAATAGAAAGACTGCCGAGGCATGAAGGTCTCGGTCGGAGTCGGCACGCCGTAATAGAGCCCGTCGATAATTGCCTTCTTGTCGATCGCTGCATAGAGCGCCTGACGGACCTGCAGTTCCTTAAACTGCGGGCGCTCTAGATTCAGGTAAAAAGACTCGAATGAGGATTTGGGCTCCAGCGTTACCACCCGGCTCGGCAGCTTGCGGGCTTCCTCATAATGATCGGGGCTGATGTATGACTGGCCCACGAGGTCCACGTCACCGCTCTTGAATTGGGTGTAGAGGACGGTCAGATCAGGGATGTATTTGAAGATTAGTCGCTCGATATAGGGGCCATCACCGAAATAATTGGAATTGGCGACAAGCTCGATACGGTCGCCGGGGACGCGCGCGCCCCACTTGAATGCACCGGTACCGATTGGCGCCTGGTTGAAGGCGGCATTGTTTGGATCAGCCTCCTTCTCCAGGATGTGTTTCGGCACCATGAAGGTTTCAGTCAGGAACGACAGGTATGGTGCGAAAGCCTGCTCCATCCGCCAGGTAATCTCGGCGGGCGAGACCACGGTGACGTCGCGCACCAACGAGTGCCCCGTCGTACGCCAACTGCGGAAGTTCGGTTTCGTGATTAGTTCGAGGGTGAATTTCACGTCCTCGGCCGTGAAAGGCTTTCCGTCGTGCCAACGGACATCGTCGCGCAAGCGAATCCGCCATTTCAGGCCGTCCTCGGAAATGCCGCCGTTCTTTTGCGTCGGCACTTCCGCCGCGAGGTTCGGCTGGATAACGCCTTTGGGATCGATCCGGAAGAGCGCGTCGAAAACCGAGAAATGTACGCCGTCATCGACCTCGATATGCGCCATCAGCGGGTTGAAGACCGTGGGTTCTTGCGAGAGCCCGACGACAATCCGGCCCTTGGGAGTTCGTGGGGCCTTTTGGCCGAAGGCGGCCTCGGTCAACAGATTGGGCGCGAAGATGCCGGCAGCCCCGCCTAATGCTATCATTCGCAATGTGTCGCGCCGCGAGTAGTTTGATGCAGATTTGGAACGCTTGGTCATGGTTTGCTCCTTATGGCGGTATCCGCCGTTACTCTCATCGGTTTGCCGAAGCCTGGCGGGCGTGTCTCCGCTGCTCTCCAGGAATCGCTGCGACCAGTTCGCGCGTGTAGGGTGATTTCGGGTTCAGGAAGATCTGCGAGGGCGGTCCGCGTTCGACGATCCGTCCGTTCTGCATCACGGCTATCTCGTCGCAAATCTGGCTGGCCACGCGCAGATCGTGGGTGATGAAGATCATTGAGACGCCGGTCTCCCGCTGGATTTGATCCAGCAACTTCAAGATCTGGGCCTGGATCGACACATCGAGCGCTGAAACTGCTTCATCGGCAATCAGCAGCGTCGGTTTGAACATCAGCGCCCGAGCAATGCCGATGCGTTGGCGTTGCCCACCGGAGAACTCGTGCGGATAGCGGCCAAAGGCGCCAGCATCGAGTCCCACATGGGACAGCAGTCCCCGGGCCTCCTCGCGTGCTTGCGCAGAAGGCATTCCATGCGCAACCGGACCTACAGTGAGGATGTGACCGATCGTCGAGCGCGGGTTGAGGGAGGCGAAAGGATCTTGAAAGATCATTTGGATCCGCGGCCGCAGTGGGCGGAAATCGGCCTCAGAAAGCCCGGCAACGTCGCGGCCCTCGAATAGAATGCGACCGCCGTCACTGTTCATCAGTTTGATCAAAAGCCGCCCCAGCGTCGACTTGCCGGAGCCGCTTTCGCCCACAACGCCAAGTGTCCGCCCAGGTGCCAGATCGAACGATAAGTCGTTTACCGCCGGCACGGTCCGCGTCGCGCCGAACCATTTGGTGCCGCTGCGATAGGTTTTCATCAAACCGTCAACCTGCAGGATTGGCGCTCGCTCAGCAGCTTCCAGAGGAATCCGGTCCTTGTCTGTCAGATGGGGGACGGCGGCGATGAGCCGCCGCGTGTAAGGGTGGTTGGGCGATTGCAGAACTTGAACGGTACTGCCTTGCTCGACGACATGGCCCTTCTCCATCACCACCACGCTGTCAGCGATTTCGGCCACCACCCCAAAATCGTGCGTGATGAACATCACGCTCATTCCTTTGCGGCGCTGAATGTCGCGGATCAGCTCCAGGATCTGCGCCTGGGTGGTCACGTCGAGTGCGGTCGTCGGTTCGTCGGCGATCAAGATCGCCGGCTCGAGCGCCAGGGCTATGGCGATCATCACGCGCTGTCGCTGCCCACCCGAAAGCCGGAACGGATACTGATGATACATCAGCTGCACATCTGGCAGACGCACTTCGGTCAGCAATTCAATCGCGCGGCTGCGGCGGGATTTGGGTGTGCCGATGCCATGCGCCGCTATGGCCTCCTCGATCTGCGCACCCACAGTCATCAGCGGATTGAGCGCTGAAAGCGGGTCCTGAAAGATCATTGACACGACCCGTCCGCGCAGGCCGCGCAACTTGTCGGCAGGCAGACCGGCAATGTTGATCCCGTCCAGGTGGATTGCGCCCGAGCAAATCCGGATCACCCTGGGTAGAAGTCCCATGATCGCGTTGGCTGTGACCGACTTGCCCGATCCGGATTCTCCAATGATGCACAGGATCTGACCGCGCTTCAGATCGAAGGAGATGTTCTCGACGGCGTGGGCCCGCTCCATTCCCTCCGGCAGGCTTACGCTAAGGTCGCGCACCGAGAGCACCACGTCTTCGGAGACTGCAGCCTGGATGCTGGAGGCCATTAGAATATTATCCCCTTTCAACGGCGTCGGGACATCTTGCTGCGGATTGAGACTTCGGACGCTTTTGGCTCCGCGATCGGACAGGTCGGAAACTCGCCGTTCATGCTGGTATTCCCTGGTCGGAAGCTGCGACATGACTCTGATCTCCTTGCTCAACAAGGCAAGAGCTGTGCCGCTCAAGACGCAGGGTCGACCGCGTTCGCCAATCCGATCAGTGAGCGAGAGCGATAATGGGGCTTGGCGAATTGCCCAGCCTCGGCCGCCATGACGGCAATCGCGTTCTCGAAATTGATCATCGTGCCTTCGACATCACAGCTTAGGTAGCGAAGCGCCACGAGGGGCTCGACGGCTTCCTCTGAGCTCAGTCCCTGTGCAAGGCCCATGTCGATGGCTCCCTTTATGAAATCCGGCTCATTGATCGAGATTCTTGCTGGTGCCACGAGTTTGGCTGCTTTGATCCTCCCAGAGTCGCTAAAACGCTGCACGCGGGCAGCAGGAACTTCTGAAAAGGAAGTCCGATTTGGCATTTCGCTCTGCGCTGCTACGCCTCCCACGTCAGCCGGGAGACGCGCGCCTGATACTCCCGCGGCTGACGAGAAACTCCGCACGCTTGTCCATAAGGTTCGTCAGCTTGGCGCGAACCGTCCCCGTGGCAAAAACCCGGTGGGCTCGAAGACGCCTTGAGTGGCCGACAAAGAACGCATCTCCACCACGAGCTGCGGGCAAATCTCATTGCTGTACGCTCTTATTCTCGCTGACGCCGATCTGATTGCGGAAAGCGTTTACCTATGAGGTGCGGCGCGAGCGATCTGTTCTCGCAATTAAAGCTTACAATGCAGGTAGCAAACCGCAGGATATTCCGTCTGACCACAAAACTCGGCAAGGCGCCTCCGCGAATGCCCGGTACACTACGTCAAACTCCGGAGACCTCGCTCGATGAGCGCGCCGCTAATACATATCGAATCCAGCCCTTCTCTGCCTCAAGAGGCTGACGTCGTCGTCATCGGCGGCGGCGTGGTGGGCGTGTTCACCGCTTACTATCTCGCCCGCCGCGGCGTTAAGGTCGCCTTGCTCGAAAAGGGGCGCGTCGCCGCCGAGCAGTCCAGTCGCAACTGGGGATGGTGTCGTCAACAGAATCGCGACGCCCGCGAGCTACCGATCGCCACCACGAGTCTCGATCTCTGGGAGAGAATAGCACAGGAGACCGGGGAAGACACGGGTTTCCGCCGCTGCGGGCTTCTCTATCTCACGAACGACGAGAATGAGCTGACCGGCTGGGCGAAGTGGCGCGATTTTGCAAGGACGGTCGGCGTTACGACGCACATGTTGAGCACGGAAGAAGCGAGCGAGAGAGGCAAAGCGACGGGCCGCAAATGGAAAGGCGGCGTCTTCTCTCCAACCGACGGAACGGCGGACCCTTCGAAGGCTGTGCCCGTGGCCGCACGTGCGATCATGACGGCTGGCGGGACGGTGCACCAGCACTGCGCCGCTCGCGGCGTAGAGCTCAGTGCCGGCCGGGTGAGCGGCGTGGTGACCGAACTGGGCACAATCCGGACGAAGACGGTCGTGATGGCAGGAGGCGCCTGGGCTTCCTCTTTCTGCAACCAGCTCGGCATTCGCTTCCCGCAGGCATCCGTTCGCCAATCCATTCTCGCGATAGCTCCAGCCGCAGCCAATCTGCCCGATGCCCTCCATACTGCCCCCGTGTCACTTACGCGGCGTAGCAGCGGCGGGTACACGCTGGCAATTAGCGGGCGCGCGCGCGTCGATCCAACGCCGCAGCAATTCAGGTTCGGCCGCGAATTCGTGCCCATGTTCGCTCGCCGCTGGCGCAGTCTCGCGCCCGGAGCATTCGAGGGCATGCGCCAGGGTCACGAATCCCTGGCGAAATGGGCGCTCGATGAGGTGACCCCGATGGAGCTGAACCGGACACTTAATCCCCGCCCCGACATGCGGCAGATTCGGGAGACACATAAACGAGCTTGCGAATTGCTGCCCGAGCTTCGGCGCGTCGCAATCTCCAATGTGTGGGCCGGCTATATCGACAGCACACCGGATGGCGTCCCCGCAATCGGTGAAGTGGAGGCGATTCCAGGCTTTATCCTCGCGGCCGGATTCAGCGGTCATGGCTTCGGGATTGGCCCTGGCGCGGGACATATGATTGCCGACATCATTACCGGCACCGAGCCGATCGTCGATCCGCGTCCCTACAGGCCGGAGCGTCTGAAAATGGGGGCCTGGGGCAAGGTCGCCGAGTTTTGAAAGCAGATTTCAAAAGAGGCGCGTTGATGCTTTGACAGTGCACATGATGCTGACGGTTCAAAGCCCCGACCGTCGTCGCCGCCGATCTCCAGGCGGGACGAACCTCGCCAGTGGGGACGGACATCGTCCGCAAGGCGAGCCGCGCCGCAAACTTCTAATGGCATTCCTATGAAGCTTGATAAGATCGACATCAAGATTTTATGCGAACTGCAGAAGAATGGGCGGATTTCCAACGTCGAACTCGCGGAGTTGATCAACCTTTCCCCGAGCCCATGCCTGATGCGCGTCAAAAGACTCCAGTCGGAGGGCTTCATCACCGGTTATTCCGCCCAGATCGACGTTTCCAAACTCGGACAACCCCTGATCGTCTTCACCGAGATCACACTCAAAAATCATCGCCAGATCGATTTCGCCCGCTTTCTCACGACCGTCGAAAAGATCAATGCGGTCGTCGAATGCCATCTTGTTTCGGGCGGATACGATTATCTCGTGAAATTCGTCACAGCAGGAATAAGCGATTACCAGGCACTCATGGAACGTCTTGTGGAAATGGACATCGGCATCGACAAATTCTTCAGTTTCGTCGTGTTGAAGTCCCCTATTGTAAAATCCCATTTGCCTCTCGAAAGCATATTCAACGATTGAGGAACGGTTTCCGCTAACCTTGACGATGAGTGTCTAGGAGACTAGCAGAGTCCCGCGCCAACTCTGCTACTGATCAAGGCTCTCTACTCGTCACTATTCACGCCTTAGCAGCAAGTTGCGGAAATGGTCGGATAATGCGCGATTTCGCTGCACAAAGCGCGCGCCGACATCAAGAATAATCAACGCATCATCCTTCTTCGGCTTTCGCAGCGGCAGGCGTAATATTATCCCTTCATCACCGCGCGGACATCCTTGTCTTCGAGCGTCTGGTCGAGCGTCGTGCGAGTTCGTTCGATGATGCCATCAATCTCTTCATGCGTGCAGCAAAGCGGCGGCGCATAACCCAACACGCCCTGGGCAAAGGCTCGGATGACGAGACCGTTGTCCCATGCGCGGTCGAAGATGCGGCGTGCCGCGTCGGCTTCCGGTGGTAGAGGCGTCTTACGCTCCTTGTCCGTGACAAGCTCGATTGCGGCCAGCATACCGCGACCACGGACATCGCCGACAAGTGGATGATCTGCAAGCGAGCGAAGCCCCGCCATCAGGCGGTGTCCGGCCTTCCGCCCGTTTTCCAGCAAGCCATTCTGGTAAAGGTCAAGGCACGCGAGTCCAACCGCCGCACTGACGGGATGTCCAGAATAGGTGTAACCATGCCCGACGGCCATCTTGCCGGCCCCATCCGCGATCGTATTATAAACGCGGTCCGACATGAAAACCGCGCCCATCGGCACATAGCCCGACGTCAACCCCTTTGCGGTAGTCATGAAATCCGGCACGACATCGTCTTCTTCGCAGGCAAAAAATGGGCCGACACGACCAAAGCCAGTGATGACCTCATCGGCGACGAACAGAATATCGTTCTCTTTGCAAACCGCATGCATGGCTTTCAGCCAAGATGGCGGTGGCACCAGGACGCCCCCTGACCCCTGGATTGGCTCGACATAAAAAGCCGCAATGCGATCTGCGCCCAGTTCGGCGATCTTCGCTCGCAGGGCCGCGACTGACGCATCAATGATAGTCTGGGGATGGGAGCCGACAGGGTTGCGATAGGCATAGTGCGACGGAATCTTGTGCTGCCAGCTATAAGGCACTCCAAAGCCCGCATGAAAGGCCGGCAGCGCGGTCAATCCGGCCCCCGCCGTCGAGGATCCGTGATAGCCCTGCTCTATCGAGATGAACTGGTCCTTCTGCGGCATAGCCCTGGCGTGATAGTAGTACCGAATGAAGCGGATCGTGCTGTCGACGGCATCGGAGCCACCCAGCGTGAAGTAGATATGGTTCAGATCGCCGGGAGCCAATTCAGCAAGCCTGGCGGCCAGGCGAATGGCGGGCTCCGATCCCAACCCGAAATAGCCTGTCGCATAGGGCAGTTCGCGCAGCTGCTTCGTCGCCGCTTCAACGATGCTGTCTTGTCCGTACCCGACGTTGACGCACCACAGGCCGGCGAAGCCGTCGAGCAATTGATGTCCCGCGGCATCTGTCAGCGTCGCGCCCTTCGCTGATTTTAGCACCCGCACACCTAGCGCCTCATGGCTGCGGTACGACGAGACCGGGTGAACCAGGTGCGCACGATCCAGTTCGATCAAGGAATTGCTTAACATTTCGGCCTCCATATCAACCCGAAAAGCAAAGTAGGACATAGAGGGCAGCAGTTCCTCCCAAGCAGCGCGTGGACCAAAGGAGTTTTGACTTTTGTTGGTGATCGATGCCGCATCTCGTGCCGAAGCGGGTCCGGCGCATGGCGGTGCTGCTCAGCTAGACAGGTGACCTGGCCCAACTCTCTGCCAAATCTCCGATCCGATACGACAGAATCTGCTTCCGGCTCCAGCGAAAGCGGCGCCTTATCTTACGAGATGCTCAATATGATGCTCCTCGTACCGGCACACCGTGCCGAGAGGATTGGAGGATTCCACGCCATGACGACGTTCCGACCGAAATACATCACATTCGATTGCTACGGCACACTGACGAATTTCGATATGGCCGGTGCGGCAAAGCGAGTCTACGGCTCCCAGCTTTCTGCCGCGACGATGGCAAGTTTCATCAAGGATTTCGCTGCCTATCGCCTGGACGAGATTCTTGGCGCGTGGAAGCCGTACTTCGAGGTCGTGCACAATTCGGTTGAGCGCGCGTGCAAGCGCAACGGCGTTGTATTTCGGCCCGAGGACGCCCAGCGCATCAATGAAGAAATCCACACATGGGGTCCACATCCCGACGTCCCGGCGGGTCTGGCCAAAGTTGCCAGGGAGATTCCGCTGGTCATCCTCTCGAACTCCATGAAGAACCTCATCATGTCGAACGTGGAGAAACTCGGCGCCCCCTTCCACACGGTCATCACGGCCGAGGAAACCGGCGCCTACAAGCCGCACATGAAGGGCTTTGAGTACATGTTTGACAAGCTGGGCTGCGGTCCGGAAGACATCACCCACGTCTCGTCCTCCTTCCGCTACGACCTGATGACCGCCTACGACCTGGGCATCAAGAGCAAGGTATGGGTGAACCGCGGTCATGAACCCGCGAACCCCTTCTATGAATACACCGAGGTTGATGACATCGGCGGGCTCGCCGCGGCAGTCGGCTTGGAGCCTCTTCGAAAAAGAGCGTGAATACCTATCCTCGCGGGCCCATTCGCGGCACTTCAGACCTTCGAAAACTTCAATAGAGATCGATGCCTGATGAATAAAGGGGGCGGGTCAGCCGCCCCCTTTTTGTGTTTCAGCTAGTATTCGATAGATCTTGCGTTGCTTTCGCGGGTGCGGCATCACCCTATTTGCCGCGTGGACGCGGCTCGCCCCGAAATCAAAAACACTTCGATTCCTCGCGCGAAACCGGGAAGCTGCGCCTTATTCCAGCCCACCGACATGAAGCGTTTTGATCTCGAGATACTCTTCTATCCCGAGCTGAGATCCTTCGCGCCCCAATCCCGACTGCTTTACACCGCCGAAAGGCGCAACTTCGGTCGAGATCAGGCCGGTATTGAGCCCCACCATGCCGAACTCCAGCGCCTCGGCAACACGCCATGAGCGCTTGAGGTTTTCCGTATAGAAATAGGCTGCAAGGCCGAACGGCGTGCCGTTTGCGATCGCAATCGCTTCGTCCTCGCTCGTAAAGCGGAAAAGCGGAGCGACCGGTCCGAAAGTCTCCTCTGAAGCCAGGAGCATCTCAGTCGTTGCGTCACCAAGCACAACGGGGCGGGCGTATTGCCGACCGTCCGGCACGTCTTCACTCTGTGAGATGATCCTCGCACCTTTGTTCAAGGCATCCGTTACGTGCCGCTCGATTTTTTCGATCGCGGCGCGATTGATCATCGGCCCGATGGCGACCCCTTCTTCCGTGCCGGCGCCGACCTTCATTTTCGCGACCCTGCTGGCGAGTTTTTCTGCAAAAGCGTCGTAAATGCCTGATTGTACCAGGATGCGATTACAGCAGACGCAGGTCTGTCCACCATTGCGGAACTTCGACGCAATAGCTCCCTCGACTGCCAGATCGAGATCGGCATCGTCAAAGACAATGAATGGTGCATTACCGCCGAGTTCAAGACTGAGCTTCTTGATGCTGTCGGCAGCGCCTTTCATCAGCAACGCGCCTACGCGAGTCGAGCCGGTAAACGAGATCTTGCGTACAGATTCATTTTCCATCAGCTCCTTGCCGATTTCCGCGGGCATGCCAGTCACGATATTGATGACGCCCGCCGGAATCCCTGCCCGCTCCGCCAGAACGCCGATCGCGAGAGCCGAAAAAGGCGTAAATTCAGATGGCTTGATGACCACGGTGCAGCCCGCAGCCAATGCAGGTGCCACCTTGCGCGTAATCATGGCGTTAGGGAAATTCCAGGGGGTGATAATCCCGCAGACGCCTACTGCCTCTTTCAGTACCAAAATGCGGCGGTCGACAGTGGGTGAAGGGATAGTCGATCCATTGATCCTGCGTGCCTCTTCCGCAAACCATTTTACGAAGGATGCCCCATAGCGGATTTCTCCGAGCGATTCAGCGAGCGGCTTACCCTGTTCCAGCGTCAGCAAAAGCGCCAGATCCTGCTCATGTTGCCGCATGAGCTCATGCCATCGTTCCAGGAGCGCTGCACGCTCTGCGTGAGCAATCTTTTTCCAACGCTTGAAAGCATCGGCAGCAGCGTCAATTGCGGCCCTGGTCTCGTTGCGGCCCATATCGGGAATGGTGCCAAGAACTTGCTGACTGGCGGGATCGGTGACATCGACGGTCGCTTTCGCGTTCGCATCCCGCCACTTGCCGCCGATCAACGCCTGCTGGCGAAACAGGTCTCTGTCCTTCAATGCAATCATGTTCTTTTCCTTCGCGGCCAACCCGCCATCACTGCGATGGTTATCGTTTTACGTTCCTTGTCCACGAGCGAGTCTGCGCGACGGGAGTTCGACGAGCACACTCTTGGACTTGCGATTGGTGAGATAAAATCGTCTCATCCGGGAAATACAGGATCGAACGCCGCATTTTTCATCGAGAATGAATGGATTGACGGCGTTGAATCGCGTCAGGCGCGACTTGGAAAGTCGATTGTTCTGGCGGGCCATATAATTGGACCGCTCCGACATTGCGCTCAGTCGTAAGCGCTGACGTAGATCTTTCGCACGGTCTCGATCGTGCGCCAAACGCCGACAAAGCCCGGCTTCATCACAAAGCTGTCGCCGGCGCGGTAGGTCTTCGTCTCACCATCCTTTTCCTCAATTTCGATAAGACCCGAGATGATGTGGCAAAACTCGAAAGTTGTGCCCTTGATGGAGTGAGTTTCGCCAGGCGTTGCCTCCCAGACGCCGGTTAGTACCTTCTCGCCTTTCGAGGCGTCCTGCGCCCAGGTCTTGAAGGATGGATTGCCCGAAATGAGTCGTTCCGGAGCAGGCAAGGCGTCCTTTGGTGTGAAGTTCGGATTGGCGTCGATAGTAATCAGAAGTGACATGACATTATCCCTGGTTAGTAGCCGAGTGTTCGATCGACAAGGCCGATCGGGTGTTTTCCAGCGCGGTGGCGCCGGATGTTTTCTATAACGGATTGTGCTGCCGTATGCGGTTGCGTCACGGAGGCGATATGCGGCGTTATCATCACCTTCGGATGTGACCAGAGCGCATGGCTTTCCGGCAGCGGCTCGGGGTCGGTGACGTCGAGCATAGCCGCTGCAAGACGGCCGCCGTCCAGCGCCTCGATGAGTGCGGTCTGGTCAAGCTGCGGGCCGCGGCCGACATGCAGCAGTCGCGCTCCCATCGGCAACAACGAGAAGAGCCTTGCGTTCAGAATGCCGCGGGTCTGCTCCGTTAGGGGCAGAAGGCAGACCAGAATATCCGTCTCCATCAGAAAGCTGGCAAGCTGATCTTCGCCGTGAAAGCAGGTGACGCCCTCGACCGCCTTTTTGCTGCGGCTCCATGCGGCAAGAGGAAACCCAAAGGGTTTGAGGCGATCGATTGCCGCATGCACCAGCATGCCAAGGCCCAGGAAGCCCACGCGGCGTTCGGTCGTCTGCGGACTGGCAAGGGCCTGCCACATGCCCCTTCTCTGCTGCTCCCGATATGCGAGCATCTCGCGATGAAGCGTCAGCACACCAAGGACGACGTATTCCTGCATCATGCGTATGATGCCATCCTCGACCATGCGCACCAGCTTCACATGGCCGGATACGGTCTCCGGCTTGAACTGATCAACCCCTGCACCGATCGAAAAGAGCATTTCCAGATTGCGAAAACGCGAGACGTCGTCCGGCACGTTCCAGGTCAGGAGGTACCTCACCTTTTCGGGGTCGATATTTTCACTACAATGGTAGAATTCCAGGTCGGGGAGCTCGCGCGCAAATACCTGGCGGAAGACGGCTCCCCTGGGAGCATCGGAATTGAAGAGAAATGCCATCGGTGTCCCCTTCTCATGTCACGCGGCAAAGCGCGAACCGAGGTCTTCAGTGATTCTTTGGCATGAGAGGGCTCCGCCTCGTTCCGGTTCGGTCGTCGGCACCACATCCATATGCTGGCAAAGAAAGTAGCCCTCGGCCTCGCGCGGCCCAATTGTGACCGACCGGTTGGACCGGTCACCTTTGGGATCTTGAATGATTGCCATCTCGGCTCCGGGTGCCTGGCAGTACCGCCCCACCCAATTGACAACTGCCTCGTGGCCCGCGACGGTTGGAAATGCGATTAGCCTCGCAAGGATTTTTTCAACAGTCATGACGCCGCTCTGCCCGCCCAATTCGCCGGATATCGACACCGTAACCGCAAGCAGGAGTTTTCCCTGCCGAATGGCGTCGCGCTATAAGCCGAAGATTTTGAAGACTGCCCCTAAACAGGCGAAACCTGCTGAGTTTCTGTGCGATGCTGGGACGACACGCTTCGGCTGCAGCAATGCGGCAGGAAGATCAAAAAGGCACGATATGCCAGAGACTTTGCGCATTCCGCAAGAAACGGATGAGCTGAAATGGGACGATCGGTACGTCTGAAGTCCTTCGAATTGGTCGCGCGCGACATTCGCGAGGTTGATGTAAAGCTGCTCCACGCTCTCTCGCTTGCGGTTGGCTGGCCGCATCGGCAAAAGGACTGGGATTTCCTGCGGCGCGCCGGTCAGGGCATCGTCGCCGTTGACGGCATCGGCCGCGTTTTCGGAAGCGCAATGTGGTTCCCGCATGGACGCAAGTTCGCCACCGTCGGCCTGGTACTCACATCGCCGCGCACCCAGGCACAAGGTACCGGCCGATGGCTGATGGAACAGGTGTTCGAACGGTGTGGCCATCGGGATTTGACCCTGAACTCGACCGATGCCGCCTATCATCTCTATCTTTCGCTAGGCTTCAGGAAGGAAGCTGTCGTGTATCTGTGGCAGGGTGAGGTCGCATCATCCCTCCCGACGGTGCCAGTTCTGGATGGCGAATTGAGGTCGCCGTCAGCCGAAGATCTTAAGGAGATCGTAGCGCTGGATGAGCGCGCGTTTGGAACTAGCCGCCCGAAGCTGCTCGCACTGCTTTCGAAAGGCGCGTCAATTTGTACGCTAAGCCGAGGCGGCGAGATCGTGGGCTACTCCATGAAGCGCGAGTTCGGGCGTGGTCACGTGATCGGTCCGATCGTCGCCAGCAATGATTGTGACGCGATCCATCTCACGGCCGTGCATCTTAAGGAGCTCACGGGACGGTTCGCCCGCGTCGATACACGAGAGCAGACGGGTCTATTTGCTGACTATCTTCAGCAGAGCCGCCTCAGCATAAATGAGACCGTCACAACCATGTCCAAGGGACGACAATTCCTGAACCGAAAGGAAAACGAGCCATGGGTTTACGGATTGGCCGGTCACGCGGTGAGCTGAAGGCAAAGCGGAGACGACGCACAGCAACAAGGCGAATTTTGTCGGCAGCTGTACCGGCACCGAATAGATGACTGATTGGGCTCTTTGCCTGTGTCGCGACTCCACCGGCATTGCTCGAAGGCAGGAGACTGGCCTGCTTGCGACAGAGCAAAGCAGGCGACGCTGCTATGCTGGGTATGTCGAATGCCCTAGCCCCTGACATCATCGCGAAAGATCTCCTCCTGAACGCGCGGCACCCGCGTGGTCTGCGGCAGCGTTCGCGACCTCGATCGTCCCTCCGTTTGCAGCTCGACTCAGGAGACAGGGTGACCGCGTACAGAGACAACACAGCGAAAGGTCGTGCTGGTTTTGCGATAGACCGATGGCCCTTCTGCTGAATGACCATGCATTGCGGCACATTCTGCCAAGCGCCTGCCGCTATGCTCGGCTGATAAGGCAGCTTGACGGGAACCAGGACATGGATCGCTTCCGGCCGAAATACGTGACTTTTGATTGCCACGGCACGCTAATAAATTTCCAAATGGCGGAAGCCGCCAGGGATCTGTTCGGTCGTCTTCTGGATGAGCCGCGCATGGACGAATTCATCAAGAATTTCTCGGCCTACCGCCTTGATGAGGTGATGCAGGACTGGAAGCCTTTTGCAGATGTCGTTCACAACTCCCTGGAGCGCACTTGCCGCCGCAACAACGTCGCATTCCGTACTGAGGACGCTGAAACGATCTACAACCGCATCCCCGCCTGGGGACCGCATCAGGACGTACCCGAGGGATTGGCTAAACTAGCCAAGGAAATTCCGCTGGTTATCCTTTCGAACGCCACGACGGCCCAAATTCCCTCGAACGTGGCAAAGCTCGGCGCGCCATTTCATGCCGTCTACACCGCTGAACAGGCGGGTGCCTATAAGCCACACTTCAAAGCGTTCGAATATATGTTGGACATGCTGGGATGCGGTCCAGAGGACATAACCCACGTTTCCTCGTCTTTCCGCCACGACCTGATGTCCGCCTATGATCTAGGGATCAAGAACAAGGTCTGGGTTAATCGTCGCCATGAGCCGGCCAACCCCTACTACGAGTACACGGAAATCCCCGATGTAGCCCAGCTACCAGACATTTTCGGACTCTGAGCACAAGGATGGACTTAACCCTGCAGAGCACCGAAGCCTATTTTCGCACTGCCGCTGCAATGTTGGCCATACGGCCAGGCTCTTCCGAACCGGACATGTCGGCGGCACTACTTAAGCGCCACTACGGATTAACGGGATCGATCGCGACATTATCCTCCGAAGTCGAGCGCACCGTTGAGGTCGACCTGTCGGAGGGCCGCCGATTAGTCCTGAAGACGTCAACTCGACCGGAGGCGATCGACAGCTTTCGTTTCCAGACCGCCGCTATAGCTGGATTACAGGGGGCCGCGGGCTTCGTCGCGCCCGAAGTGCTCCGCACGAACAACGGCGCATTGATGTTTGAGCAAGAGGGAGTATGCGGGTATTTGCAGACCCGGATTGAAGGCATTCCGCTGCACCAGGCGACGCCGACTCCCGATCTGCTTTTTCGAACTGGCCGCGCTCTGGCCCGGTTGGACTCAGCTCTTGATCTGGTCAGCGTGCCCGCGGCCTACCGCCCCGTTCTTTGGCACGTCGGTTGCTGGTCGAGGTTGACGGAACTAGAGCAATACCTGCCATGCCGGACAATTGCCGATAGCGTACGCGTCGCGATGGGGGAGTATGTCGAGTTTGTCGAGCCAGAAATCTCGAATGTGGCGTGGCAGGTAACTCATAATGATCCCAGCCCCTTCAATGTGATGGTGACTGGCCAGGGAATGGGTTTCATCGATTTTGGCGATGGCTGCTGGGGCCCCAGAATCCAGGATCTAGCGATCGCAGCAAGTCACGTCGTGAATGATCCGACCCTTCCTTTGGGTGGGGCCGAACATCTTATTGCCGGCTATGCCTCGGTCATTACACTTTCGGCGCTGGAAGCAAGACTGCTCGTGGGATTGATGCGGGCGCGACAATGCGCATTGATCCTGGTCAACTACTGGCGATCGCATCTTTTTCCGGCCAACGCCCAATACATCAAAAAGAATGTCGCGCGTGCCGAGCACGGCCTTTCGATTCTTACACCTCTTGGTGTCGCATCGGGCGAGGCGGCAGTCCTAGCGGCAATGTCGTCGTTCCAGCCGTAACGCTATTTCGGGTCGCTCTACCGGCACGGTCGCCAAAAAAGAAGAACCGCGAATTGATCAAGGTACTCTTTCAAGTAGGCAGAAGCACATGTCCACAGATCTCATGCCAAATCGCTACAGACCCGGCGAATCCGACCTTCCGAGGCGCGAGTCCGAGCTGATTGCTCGCCGTGACGAAGTTCTTGGGGCCTCTTATCGGCTCCAGTACCGCCGCCCCGTGCACTTCGTTCGCGGCGAAGGCATGTGGCTCTACGATCCCGACGGGCGGGCCTATCTTGATTTCTATAACAACGTGCCGTCTCTCGGCCATTGCCACCCGGAGGTAAACGCCGCAATGGCTGAGCAGGCAGGCCGGATAAGCGCCAACACGCGCTATCTCGAGCCAAAACTTGTCGACTATGCCGAGCGATTGGTCGATACGTTTCCAAACGAGCTCGACCGCGTGGTTTTCACTTGCACGGGGAGTGAATCCAACGATTTGGCCTTGCGTATCGCGCGATTTGTTAGTGGCAACGAAGGCGTGATTGTGTCGACCTATGCGTATCACGGCACTAGTGCGGCCACCGCCGCGGTTTCCCCGAACTTGGGCGACGCAGTCAAGCTCAGCCCATTCGTGCGCATGGTATCCCTACCGGGGCCGGCAGGCGTGCCGGAATCACAAGCTACGGACTTTTTCGAGGCCCAGATTCGTTCGGCAATTATGGATCTGGACCGTCGCGGCATTGGCGTTGCGGCCCTGCTCATCGACAGTATTTTTTCCAGCGATGGCGTATGGGTAGATCCTCCTGGCTTCATTGCCAGTGGAGTTGCGGCAGTGCGGGAGGCAGGTGGTCTCGTCATCGCCGACGAAGTTCAACCGGGCTTTGGGCGAACAAGCCTGCATATGTGGGGCTTTGAGCGGCACAGGATTGTTCCGGATCTTGTCACCCTCGGCAAGCCGATGGGCAATGGATTTCCAATTGGCGCCGTCGTTGGTCGAAGCGCACCGATGAACCAATTTGGAGGCACCGCTCGCTACTCAAACACGTTCGCTGGAAATACAGTTGGAATAGCGACGGCGGACGCCGTGCTAACAATCCTGCAGCGGGACCAAATCCCTCAAAAAGCGTTTACCATGAGCCAGCGTCTCCGAGCCGGGCTGGAGAAAATCGCGATGCAGCCTAACGGAATTCGCGCAATCCGGAACGCTGGTCTTTTTTTTGGCGTCGACATAGGGCTTGAGGGCACGCCGGCGGCAGGCCGCCGTGCAATGGCTTTGGATGTAGTGAACGCCATGCGGGACGACGGCGTACTTGTGAGCACGACAGGGGCCAACGAGGATTCACTTAAAGTGCGCCCTCCGCTCGTTGTAAGCGCGATTTTCCCCGCACGTTGACGCCTGCGCTTTTGACGGATGGCCTTCGTATCGGGGGCGGCGTCTGGCCTGTTCAGGCAGCGGCGGTTTCGGCGAAGTTGAAGGGCAGCAGGTCGGTGAT
>NZ_JARWCR020000092.1:0-30563 GCF_029846695.2 Bradyrhizobium nivariense
GTGGGGGCTCTCTCCGCAACGGCGGTGGCAATTGTTTCGAGAACGCCAGCACGATTGGTCATGACGTCGAGGTTGTTGAAACGGAGGACCTTGAGCCCTCCCGCTTCGATCACGGCAGACCGCCGTGCGTCGGCGCGCTCACCTTGATCCGAGAAGTGCTGGCCGCCATCGAGTTCGATGACGAGCTTGGCCGCATGGCAGATGAAGTCGGCGACATAGTGCTCGATCGGCACTTGGCGACGAAAGCTCGCACCGTTCAGCCGGCCGCCGCGCAGCTCCGACCATAGGATACGTTCTGCATCAGTCGAATTGCGTCTGAGCGCACGCGCATTGGCTCGTAGGCGGGCCGATACTTTCCAGTCCGGATGCTTGGGATCGACCATCGGCAGCCCCATTGCGGAGAAACCCTCACCCCAACCCTCCCCCGCAGGCGGGGGAGGGAGTCTGACCTGTCGAGCGGACCGAGCATACGTATCCATGTGATACACGCCGCGTTCACGCTCTATCCATTCCCTCCCCCGCTTGCGGGGGAGGGGCAGGGAGAGGGTTCTCTCCGGGGAGGGAACGGAGAGAGTTTTCGTTGACGCAGATCCGATCACTGCGATCACGAGCTCAGCCCTCCCGCGAGCGTGGGCACTTCCAGCGGCTTGAAGCCGTAATGGGACAGCCAGCGGACGTCGCTGTCGAACAGCTGGCGCAGATCGGCGATGCCGTATTTCAGCATGGCGATGCGGTCGATACCCATGCCCCAGGCAAATCCCTGGTACTCGTCGGGATCGATGCCGCAGGCGCGCAGCACGTTCGGATGCACCATGCCGCAACCGAGAATCTCCAGCCAGTCCTCGCCCTCGCCGAAGCGAATCTCGCCCTTGTCGCGGCGGCACTGGATGTCGACTTCCAGCGACGGCTCGGTGAACGGGAAGAACGAGGGCCGGAAGCGCATGTTGATGTGGTCGACCTCGAAGAACGCCTTGCAGAACTCGTGCAGAATCCATTTGAGGTGGCCGAGATGGGAGTGCTTGTCGATGACGAGGCCTTCGACCTGGTGGAATTGCGGCGTGTGGGTCGCATCCGAATCGATGCGATAGGTGCGGCCCGGGCAGATCACGCGGATCGGCGGCTTCTCACTCAGCATGGTGCGCACCTGCACCGGCGAGGTGTGGGTGCGCAACAGCATGCGGGAGCCGTCCTCCTTCGGATGGAAGAAGAAGGTGTCGTGCATCTCGCGCGCGGGATGGCCTTCCGGAAAATTCAGCTTGGTGAAGTTGTAGTCGTCGGTCTCGATGTCAGGGCCTTCGGCGACCGAGAATCCCATGTCGGCGAAGATCGTGGTCAGCTCGTCCCAGACCTGGCTCAGCGGATGGATGCGGCCGGCTTCAGTCGGCGCGTCGCGCAGCGGCAGGGTGACGTCGATGGTTTCCGACGCAAGCCGCGCGTCGAGCGCCGCCGATTTCAAAACGTCGCGCCGCGCGGCGAGTGCCTCGGTGACCTTGTCCTTGGCCTGGTTGATCGCAGCGCCTTGCGTCTTGCGCTCGTCCGGTGACATTTTTCCGAGCGTGGCAAGAAGCGCCGAGATCGAACCCTTCTTGCCGAGGGCTGCGACGCGCACCGCTTCGAGGGCGGCCTCATCGCCGGCGGCGGCGACCTGGTCGAGGATGGATGTTTCGAGCGTTGCGAGGTCGGACACGGTCAAATCCCTGCTGTCAAATTCGGCTGGGTTGTCGCCGCCCGAAGGCCGTAACGTCAAGCGAAAAGCCGGTCATCTCGGGCTTGGAACGGCTGGGTTGAACCTCGCGCGGGGGCCTGGCACCAAGGGGGATACGAGGAGGCGTTCGCGATGCTCGCAAGATCCTGTCTGGCTGTTCTGGCCGTCGTTCTCTCTGTCGCCAGCACCCCGGCGCGCGCCATGGTCTGCATGGAGAAATCCATGACGCTGGACGAGGTCGTCGACACCATCGGTGCGCAGACGGGCTGCGAAAGCGCGATGAAGGTGTTTCAGGATTGCCAATTGACCGCGAGCGGCGATGTCCAGCTCGGTGCCGCCGTCGAAAAGAAATGCGAAGCGGACTTCATGCCCGCCCTCAACATTGCGCGGAAACGGGCTTACCAACGCGAGATGCGCGTCTGCGACCGAAAGTACCGGAATAAATCCGGCACCATGTATCTGTCGTTCACGGCATTCTGCCGGGCGGAGATCGCCCAGCGCTACTCGCAACGCGCGCTGAAGGCCGGCGGAGCCGGCCGCTAGAGCGTTTTCGAGCGAAGTGGATACCGGTTCGCGTGAAGAAAACGCGTCAAAACAAGAATCTAGAGCTTCGGTTCTGATTCAATCAGAACCGATAATGCTCTAGCGCTGGCGTGTCAGGCCGCCAGAGCGGCTTTGGCCTTCTCGGCGATCGCCTGGAACGACGCGGGCTCGTTGATCGCGAGATCCGACAGCACCTTGCGGTCCACGGTGATCCCGGACTTGGCCATGCCGTCGATAAACCGGCTGTAGGTCAGGCCGAACGGACGCACAGCAGCGTTGATGCGCTGGATCCAGAGCGCGCGGAACGTGCGCTTCTTGCGCTTGCGATCACGGAAGGCATACACCAGAGCCTTCTCGACCGCCGGCTTGGCGGTGCGGATCGTGTTCTTGCGGCGGCCGCGGAAACCCTTGGCGGCCTTGTAGACTTTCTTGTGCTTGGCGTGGGCGGTCACACCGCGTTTGACGCGAGCCATGACAAAAATCCTTCAGAGATGACTTGATGTTCGGATCGCCGCGAAAGCTGCGGCGCTGGTGGCAATGATCGTTGACGCGATCAGGCGTTCGGCAAGAAGTACTTCTTGACGTTGTCGCCGTCGGTCTTGAACAGCACGCTGGTGCCGCGAAGCTGACGGATCTGCTTCTTCGTCCGCTTGATCATGCCGTGACGCTTGCCGCGATGGGCGTGCATCACTTTGCCGGTGGCAGTCACCTTGAAGCGCTTTTTAGCGCCCGATTTGGTCTTCAGCTTGGGCATTTTGCTCTCCTAATGGCCACAGAGATCCGCCCGCGAAGGCGGCTGGCCGTCAAAAATGCTCTATTAGAGCGTTGATTGTGCTCAGGTTTTTGCGAACAAGCGCGAAACCCGCACGAAACACCGCCACGGCAGCCCTTAATCAGCCGGGCGATGAAGGCTGGGCTTATGCCAGAGGACAAGCCGATTGGCAACGATGAACCGGTGGAACCGGTCTCTCGACTATTCGGAGTTGCGCCCCCAAATGTCCAAGCCGTGTCGCCCGGAGCAGGATCAAAATGGCCCATTCTTCCCAAACGTTTTCGTTTTTGACTGATTTCGCTCGTCCGCGCCGTTGGGCGCTGTTGGCCGTGCTCGCCGTGGCTGCGTTTCCGTCGACCGCGGATGCTCGCATCGGCCGCTATGACGGCGTCTGGAACGTCACCTTCGCCACCACCCGCGGCAATTGCAGCTCGGGCTACAGCGTTCCCTTCACCGTCGCCGGCAGTCGGGTGTCGTCCGCCGGCGGTGGCCGGGTCGCCGGCAAGGTCAATCGCGGCGGCGCCGTTGCGGTCCGGGTCTCGGTCGGGGCGTCCCATGCCAGCGGCGGCGGCCGGCTCGCCGGCATGGCCGGTGCCGGCTACTGGAACGGCATCATCTCGGGCGACCGCTGCAGCGGCACCTGGCACGCAACAAGGACGTAACTATCGCCCAATAGGACGGTGCGCTCCCTCTCCCGCAAGCTTGCGGGGGAGGGTCGGGGAGCCCTCACCCGCCGCGCTCGGGAAGATGCTTCGCATCGCCCGGGCGCGTCGACCTCTCCCACAAGCGCAAGCGGGAGAGGTGAAAAACAAAACGGCCCGCCGGAAACCCGGACGGGCCGTTGAATTCTCTCGTCTGAAGAACGGGCGTCAGCGCGGCGCCAGCACCATGACGACCTGACGACCCTCGAACCGCGCGTCCTGCTCCACCTTGGCGAGCTCGGCGACGTCGGTCTTGATCTTGTCGAGCAGCTTGGTGCCGATCTCCTGGTGCGCCATTTCGCGGCCGCGATAGCGCAGGGTGATCTTGACCTTGTCGCCCTCTTCGAAGAACCGCTGCATCGCGCGCATCTTCACTTCGTAATCGTGGTCGTCGATCATCGGGCGGAGCTTGATCTCCTTGATCTCGACGATCTTCTGCCGCTTGCGGGCTTCGGCAGCTTTTTTCTGCGCGGAATACTTATACTTCCCGTAGTCCATGATCTTGCAGACGGGAGGGCTGACGTTCGGCGAGATCTCGACCAGATCCATGCCGGCCTCCTGGGCCAGGCGGATAGCCGCGACGGTCTCGATCGTGCCCTTGTTATCACCGGTCTGATCGATCAGCTGGATCTGCGCATTGCGAATATCATCATTGATGCGCGGCCCGTCTTTGGCGGCAGTGGGCGGGGCTTTATTGGGACGGCGAATGGGTGGTTCTCCAAAGTTGTGAAAGAGGCGGCTATTTTGCAGGAAGATACGCCTGCCGGCAAGCAATTCGCTCGTGCGAGGCGAAAAAGCCTCAAATGCGAGGCATTCTGGTCACGCCGGGGCACGCTGACCGACATAGACACCTTGCTTCTGTTCCGCAAGCGTCCCAAAGGGCAAATGCCGACGTCCGGCTGCGCTGCGGAAACGCGTCCGGACAGCCGAAACCGCACAGCCAGAGTAAACGTTCCATGACCCCTGCAATTCCCGATGCCGTGCTCGACTTCATCGCTGTGGGCGAGGGTCCATTCGCACGCCGGATCGCGGTGCGCAGCCGACGCGGGCAGGGAGCTGGGCAAGGACCGGGACTGGTCTGGCTCGGCGGGTTCAAATCGGACATGCAGGGCAGCAAGGCCGTGGCGCTGGACGACTGGGCCCGGGATCACGGCCGCGCCGTGGTCCGGTTCGATTATTCCGGCCACGGCGAATCCGGCGGCGATTTCGTCGACGGAACTATCGGGCGCTGGCTGGAGGAAAGCGTCGCGGTGTTCGAACGGTTCTGCGACGGCCCGCAAGTCCTGATCGGCTCGTCCATGGGCGGCTGGATGGCGCTGCTGCTCGCGCGCGAGATCAAAAAGCGCTCTGGCAAGGCGTCGCTGGCGGGCCTGGTGCTGATCGCGCCGGCGCCCGACTTCACCGAGGAGCTGATGTGGAAGAATTTTTCGGCAGCGGTGAAGAAAGAGATCGAGACCAAGGGCGTCTGGCTGAGACCGTCGGACTATGGTGACGGCTCGCCCTATCCGATCACGCGGAATCTGATCGAGGAGGGACGCAACCATCTCGTGCTCGGCAGCGCCATCGATCTCGGCTGTCCCGTCCGCATCCTGCAAGGCGCGCAGGATTCTGACGTGCCCTGGCAGCACGCGTTCGCGCTGACACATCGCCTGCCGGCCGACGACGTCGTGCTGACCATGATCCAGGACGGCGATCACCGCCTCTCCCGCCCGCAGGACATCGCCCGCATTCTTGCGGCCGTGGCCGAGATCGGGTGAAGTGTAGTGCTCAGTGTCATCGTCCGCGAAGGCGGACGATCCAGTATCCAGAGACTGTAGTGATTGAACCGAGAAGTTGCGGCGTACTGGATGCCCCGCCTTCGCGGGGCATGACGAAGAGAGTGGGAGAAACGCCGATGACCACCGGCATGCTGCGCGCCTTCTGCGACGCCGTCGAACAACGCAACGGGAAAACCTTTGCCGACCTCTTCACCGAGGACGGCGTCTATCACGACGTCTTCTACGGCGCTTTCGCCGGCCGCGAGAAGATCGCCGCGATGATCGACGACTGGTTCTATCGGACGGCGACCGATTTCCGCTGGGACATGCACGACCCGGTGTCGAACGGCACCACGCTCTATGCGCGCTACACGTTCAGCTATCGCTCGACCTTGCCGGAGGCGAACGGCGCGCGGGCGATGTTCGAGGGCGTGGCGATCATGACACTTCGCGACGGCAAGATCGTCAGCTATCACGAGGTCGCGAATACCGCGCCGGCGTTTGTCGATTTGAAGTTCGCGCCTGACAGGATCGCGAATATCGTCGCCAAGCAGGGCGCGGAGCTCAAGGCGCGGCCGGAGATGAAGCGGCATTTGTCCTGACTGCGGACACCTACGGCGGCGATGGCTTCGCCATCGGCTTGCGCTGCGCCAGCGCCGCGACCGTGGCGGTGCCGATCGGGCCCGCTTCGTCGTAGAGCCAGCATTCGCCGATCGCCACGCCGTCGGTGGCCTGGTGATTCACCACGTCGAAGCCGATCCAGTTCGTCACCGGCAGGCGGTGCAGATAGATCGTGACGTCGCTGTTGATGTAGGCGAGCCCCTTGTCGCCGGCGTTCGCGAATGGGCTGGCGAAATCCGCGCCGGTGGCGACATGGACGAACGGCGTCATCGGCACGCCCGCGACCAGCTCACGCACCTCGCTCATCCAGAGTTTTCGTGGCCCGAGCGAGCCCATGTGGCCGACGATCGGCCGTGTCGTCCATTTGCCGTTCATGCCGAGCCTGGGATCGGTCGGCTTGGGAATGTCGGCGGGCTTCGGCACGTCCCAGTTCGGGGGCGACCAGACATTGCCTTCCGGATTCTGCGTTCGCCGCAACAGCTGGCACGAGGCGCGCGCCATGCAGACGCCGCCGGAGAAGAACTCCGCTTCCACGATGCGGATGCGTAAGCCATCGCGCACCAGCCGTGTCGTCATCTCGATCGGCTTGTCGATGGTCGGCAGCCGAAACATGTCGACGGTCAGCCGCGCCGGTACCAATTCAGGGCCGGAATGCCGCTCCTCGATGGCGAAGCCGAGCAGGCCGATGATGACGCGTCCGTGCAGCGATTTCGGGTCCCACGGACCGTTGGCGACTTCCGTCGGATGGAATGTGTCGCCGTCGCGGGTGAAGAAAGGCATGTTTGTCATGACGCGCGAGATTGAAGGAAGCCGCGGGGAAATCAAGTGTGGTGGGAGCGCGCGCACCGTAGCCACAACAACGGTGTCATCGTCCGCGAAGGCGGGCGATCCAGTATTCCAGAGACGGGAGTGATTGAATCGATAGGCTGCGGCGTACTGGATGCCCCGCCTTCGCGGGGCATGACAGCGGCGTGCTAGGAAGCGAGCTCCCACTCCTCGCGCACGCTTTCGTCGCGCTCGTTGGCGATCGCATCCGTCTTGATCGCCGCGAATTCGTCATCCGGCAGCAACTGCCCCAGCGCCCACACTGCCGCGCCTCGCACCAGGGCGCTCTCATCCTCCAGCAATCGCCGCGCCTCGTCCGCCAGTGCCGCATCGCCGGAGTTGCCGATCGCGATCAGCACGTTGCGCAAAAAGCGATCGCGACCGATGCGCTTGACCGGCGATTTCGTGAACAGCGCGCGAAACGAAGCGTCGTCGAGCCGTGCGAGCTCGGCGAGACCTGGCGCGCGCAATGCGTCACGCGCTGCGAGCTTGGCCTCGCGACCTTCCTGCGCGAACTTGTTCCAGGGACATGCGGCGAGGCAATCGTCGCAGCCATAGATGCGGTTGCCGATCGCCTTGCGAAACTCGCGCGGGATCGGTCCCTTGTTCTCGATGGTGAGGTACGAGATGCAGCGCCGCGCATCGAGCTTGTAGGGCGCGGGGAAGGCCGCGGTCGGGCAGATGTCGAGACACGCCCGGCACGAGCCGCAATGATCGATCTCGGCGCCGTCGCGCGGCAGCTCCAGCGTGGTGTAGATCGCGCCGAGAAACAGCCAGGAGCCGAATTCGCGCGAGACCAGATTGGTGTGCTTGCCCTGCCAGCCCAGATGCGCGGCTTGCGCCAGGGGCTTCTCCATCACGGCCGCGGTGTCGACGAACACTTTCACTTCGGACGGTGCGGTCGCAACCAGCCATCGCGCCAGCGCCTTCAGGCGTTTCTTGATGAGGTCATGATAGTCGTCGCCCTGCGCGTAGACCGAGATCGCCGCGCGCGTGCGCTGTTCGAGGATCGCAAGCGGATCCTGATCGGGGCCGTAATTGACGCCGAGCATGATGACGCTGCGCACGTCCTGCCACAGTCCGCGCGGATCGA
Organism: Bradyrhizobium nivariense; assembly: GCF_029846695.2. NCBI lineage: Bacteria > Pseudomonadati > Pseudomonadota > Alphaproteobacteria > Hyphomicrobiales > Nitrobacteraceae > Bradyrhizobium > Bradyrhizobium nivariense. The sequence goes on from NZ_JARWCR020000092.1 coordinate 8,018, forward strand.
CCCGGCGCTCCGGCTGCGCGGCGAGCCAGTCCATATCGCCATGGCCGCCGGATGCGATGAATTCGAGGAAATGTTTTCCGGCGCTTTCGATCGTGCCGGGCTTGGTGATGCCGATGCAGTCGAAGCCGAGCGCGCGTGCCTCGTTTGCAAGCGCCGTCTTCAGTTCGGTCGGATCGGAGTTCAGAAGTCGAGGTCCACGTAGGTCCGCGACGCCGGCACGCCCGCCAGCCATTCGCTCAAGAGCGGACGGAACGACGGGCGGGATTTCACCCGCGCGTACCACGCCTTTGCTGCGTCGTCCTCGCTCCATGGCACGTCGCCCAGATAGTCGATCGCCGAGAGGTGCGCCGCGGCGGCGAGGTCCGCGTAGGTCAGCCGGTCGCCGGCGAGGAAATTACGAGTCTGCGCCAGCCAGCCGATATAGGCCAGATGATAGCGCACGTTGGCCTTGGCGGCACGCATCACGTCGGCCGAGGGCGGGCCGCCGCCATTCTCCTCGCTCATGAAGCGCTTGTAGATACGCTCGGTGACGAGGGGGTGGGAGACTTCCTCGAAGAACTTTTCGTTGAACCAGGCCATCAGCCGGCGCACCTCGACGCGCTCGCCGATCGTCTCCGGCATCAGGCGCTTGGGGCCCATGTCGTGGCCATAGGACTCGTCGAGATATTCGGCGATGATCGCCGCGCCCGGTATCGGCGGCTGCTCGTCGTCCACCAGGACGGGCGTCGTGCCCGCCGCGTTGAGCAGCAGAAATGCTTCGCGTCGCTCCCAGCTGCGCTCTTCGACCAGCTTCAGCTCAAGCCCGTATTCCCCCGCGATCAGGCGGATGAACCGCGACTGCGGACAGAACGGATGATGAAACAACGTAAACATGAAGCCTTTGACTATTTGATGGTGCTTAAGAATCCATCAATGTTTGTGCGGCGCCACACTAGTCTTTCAAAACCGCGAAGCAAGGGCGCGACGCCGCATTTTGCGATTGCAGCAAAGCAGCGGATGGGCGAGAAGAGCCCCGCTTTTTCAGCGGAAATGGACCTAAATATGTCAGATGCAATACGGGCAGTGATCCTCGGCATCATCGAGGGTGTGACCGAGTTCCTTCCCGTGTCCTCGACCGGCCATTTGCTGCTTGCGGAGCGCTTCTTCCATCTCGGCGAGGGCGCGTTCTGGGATTCGTTTACGGTTCTGATCCAGCTCGGCGCGATCCTCGCGATCGTCGTGTTGTACTTCAAGAAATTGTGGGACGTCGCGATCGGCATGTTCACGGGCGACGCCTATGCACGCCGCTTCGTGATCGGCGTGCTGGTGGCGTTCCTGCCTGCTGTCATCGTGGGTCTCGTCGCCGGCAAATACATCAAGAGCATGCTGTTCAATCCGTGGGTGGTGTGCTTCTCGCTGATCGTCGGCGGCGCCATTCTGCTCTGGGTCGACAAGCTCGATCTCAAGGCGCGCGAGCATGACGCCACCCGGTTTCCGCTGCTGATGTATCTCTATATCGGCATCGCGCAGTGCGTCGCGATGATCCCGGGCGTGTCGCGTTCCGGCGCCAGCATCGTCGCCGCAATGTTCCTGGGGGCCGACAAGCGCGCGGCGGCGGAGTTCTCGTTCTTCCTCGCCATTCCCACCATGATCGGCGCGTTCGCCTACGATTTCTACAAGAACCGCTCCGAGATGACGATGGACCACATGGGCATCGTCGCGATCGGCTTCGTGGTGTCGTTCATCACCGCGATCATCGTGGTGAAGGCGTTCCTCGGATACGTCACCCGTCACGGCTTCGTGGTGTTCGCCTGGTGGCGCGTCATCGTCGGCACGCTCGGCCTGATCGCGCTGGCACTGGGGCGGTAACTTCCGGAGACGTCGACGCGCTAAGAAGCGGAAATTCTGGCGATTGTGGGATGCGCACTGCGGCCGCGGCTGCGGTGCACTCCCTCGCTCCGTTCTTACGGGGAGAGGTGAAAAAAGACCTACGCGCTCTTGCGCTGGAACTGCCCGGCGGCGCGGAAACGCCAGAGATATTGCGGGGCGATCGCTTCAAGCGAGTCGGCGGCGATGCCGAGGCCTTCCAGCGTCAGGCCGGCGGCCTTCGCCGCATCCGACACGACATTGTCGCGCGCGAGCAGCGTGACCTGGTCCGGCGTCAGCTTCAGCGCGCCGGGCGCGAATTGCAGGAAGTTGGCCTTGAAGCGGGCCAGCCCGAACGACAGCGGCACCAGCATCGGCTTGCGATCGGCGATCTCGATAATGGCCTCGATGATCTCGCGCATGGTCAGCACCTCCGGCCCGCCGAGCTCGTAGGTGGCGCCCGCCTTGGCCTTGCCGTCGACGGCATCCGCGATCGCGGTGGCGACGTCGCCGACATAGACCGGCTGCATCCGGGTACTCCCGCCGATCAGCGGCAGCACCGGCGACATCCGGGCCAGCGCCGCGAAGCGGTTGGTGAACTGGTCCTCGGGGCCGAACATCACGGAGGGGCGGAAGATCGTCGCCGACGGCACCGCGGCCAGGACCGCGGCTTCGCCGGCCGCCTTGGCCTTGGCATAGCGCGAGGGCGATTCCGCGTCGGCGCCGATCGCCGAGACATGCACCAGGCGCGCACCGGCGGCGGCCGCCGCCTTGGCGACCGTCTCGGCGCCCTTGGCCAGGACGGCGTCAAAACTCTGCGCGCCGCCCTCGGTGAGGATGCCGACCAGATTGATCACGACATGCGAATCACGCAGCGCCGCCTCGACCGAGGCCGGATAGCGCAGATTCGCCTGCACGGTGTGGACCTGCCCGACCTTGCCGGATGGCTGGAGGTACCCGGCCAGCTCCGGCCGCCGCACCGCGACCCGGATCCGGTAGTCGCGCCGGCACAGCGCGCGGACGACATTCCGGCCCAAAAACCCCGATCCGCCGAAAACCGTGACGAGAGTTTCCAGATTCGATGCCATGGGAGCCATTCCTGGGGGTGAGGTGCGTGTTGTCAGGCTTGTATCGAGCCGGTTTGCGATGCGCAATCCGCATCCCGAAGCAGGGTTCAAGCATGAATTGACAACCGCGTCACCGAACCGTAGTAACCGCCTCCGTGCCCAACCGGCATGCCCAGGTGGTGGAATTGGTAGACGCGCTGGCTTCAGGTGCCAGTGGCTTAACGGCCGTGAAGGTTCGAGTCCTTTCCTGGGCACCATTTTTTTCTTTGGATGCCCCTCAAGGTGCAGTCCGAAGGTTGGCAGGTGCTCGCTCGTCGTGGGTGGTGGCGGGGCTTGGTCTGCAATAATGTTGCGAAATCGGCCCAGGATCATCGGAGCCAGCTCTTTCCGTTCATCGCGGCGATAACGATATTGGTCTCGACGGTTCCGTGCGGATTGTGATTTCGTTCGTGAAAGGGCCAAAGGATTCGGGACTATGGCAACACTCGACATCAGTCGCTTGACGCCCAAGGAACGGCTCGACCTCATCGGCGAGCTTTGGGACAGCCTCTCCGCTGCCGAGGTGACGTTGACCCCGGCGCAGGTGGCCGAACTCGATCGTCGGCTCGCGACTTTTGACACGGACCGTCGCGAAGCGATCCCCTGGGAGGATATCGACACCGAGCTTGACCGCCGGTCCCGATAAGTGGCCAAGATTCTTTTTACGCCTGCGGCGAGGGCGGACCTCGCCGAGGCCGTCCTTTGGGTACGACACCCACGCTCCGCATGTCGTGCCGCAATTTCGAGAAGCCTTGCGCACAGCGCTGATGCGGCTCGCGGAGAATCCGAAGCAGTTTCCGCCGGCTCTCAAGAACACACGCCGCAACGCCGCTTCCTTACATCCTCGTGTTTCGTGAAACGCACGATGCGGTCTATGTCATTGCGGTGTTTCACACGAGTCGTGATCCCTTGGTTTGGAAGCAGCGCTCGTAGCATCACCAAAGCATTCAAGAATTTGGCCACAGCGGAGTCGCTGCTTTGGGATGAGTCGATTGAGCCGGGAGTTCCCGAATGATGGCGCGCTTAAGGCTCATCGAAACCTCAGCAGTTGGGCCGCTTTCATCGGCCAATCTTCTTGATGCAGGTGGGTTCGCCGCTAGGGTGCGGGGTGCAATCCCAGTCGCGTCCAAAGCCCGCACCAGCGTTCCGCTGTGGTAAGAAAGGGTAGTAAATTACAACCGCCGCAAAAATGGTGACAGCAATAATTGCTGACGCCAGCATCCACACGATGCCCGCGCGATCGGGATTCCACTGCGCCCGCCGAATCAATCGATGCTTCCTTGGATTGGGGTGTTTCACGGTGGTGCCATCGATGCGGCCTCGCGCAGGACCTCGCTCTTGGAATGGTATCGGCCGGACGCCACGAGCTCGTTCACCACGCTCTCGAGTGTCTCTCCCAGATCAGCGCTCACAGCCATGCCAAATTGTCCCGTTCCTACCACCAATAACTATTATTGGATGCTAGGATTTTCAAGCATAAACAGTCACTTGGAGGCCTCTGAAGCCGGCGGCCGTGCCGAATTCCATCCGGCCAAACCCCCTTCGATTGCACCATCCGAATTTACTCCACTTTAGACAACTTGGCCCTAAGTCAGCGGCCAGGCTCGCAACCGGTGATCGGCGGGCACGCAGAGCCATCGGGCTCGCTTTGTCGTGAGGGAAGCGGTGGATCAGCACCAGGTCTGGCACCAGCCGGCGTTCGACAAGGTTGCGAACGCGATCAGTCCGTTGTTCCTGAGATCGGGAATTTATCTGTTCCTGATCTCGTTCATTTGCCTGTTCTACGTCTTGAACGCGCCGCTTCTGCTCGGTCACTACGATCTGGGCTGGCATCTGGCGGCCGGAGATCTCATCCGGGAACGCAGCGCCATCCCGCTCCAGGACCCCTGGTCGTTCACCCACGGTGACAAGCCATGGTTCAATCTGTCCTGGCTCTGGGACGCGCTTGCCAGTGCGACGTTTCAATACGCAGGCTTTGGCGGCCTCGTCCTGCTGACGGTGGCCTGTGGCGCGGCGATCGTCGGCATTCTGACTGCGATCTCGCTTGGCTACGGCGCGTCGGCGATCGCGGTTTGCGTTTCGGTCTTCTTTGCCTGCCTGCTCTATCCCGCTTACGAAGCCTCGCCGAACATGTATCTCGCGGTCTCGCCGAATACATGCACGATGCTGTTCTGCGTCGTCTTCTACCGTGAATGCCTGCGACGAACGCGATGGTTCGTGCTCCCCGCGTTGATGGCGCTCTGGGCCAATCTGCACGGCGGCTTTCTGCTCGGCTTTTTCGTGATTGGCGTCTTCTTCGGCGCCGCCTTGCTCAGAGCGGCCTGGGCCGACCTCAGGGTTCTTGCTCTGGCCGGGATCGGGTGTCTTGCCGCGACATTCGTCAATCCGCTCGGCTGGAATATCTATGCCGGTACTGCTGCGACGATGGGGCACTTCGTCCAGGGCAATATCGGCGAATGGCTGTCCTACTATCACAACATGGAAATGCCCGGAAGTATTCCCGGCATCCTGTACATGCTGGCCTTCGTCGCGCTCGAGCTTCGCTACAGGAACTCCAGGCCAATCCCCCTCGAACCGAGATTGATGTCCTGGCTGTTCCTGATTCTGGGGCTGTATCAGTTCAGGTACATCGCCTTCTTCTTCATTTTCTCGACCGCGCCGATGGCGCTTCACCTCAGCCGCCTGCTGCCTGGGCGTCTCACCGCTCTCGACGTGCGCGGACCGTTGCTGGCCGCCGGCATCGTCGGTCTGTGCACCCTGCCGATGGCCTATTTGCGCGTTGCGCCGGCGCTCGCACTTCCGCCGATGCTGTCGACCGAAGATGCCGGCTATCTGCAAAAGCATTTTGCCGGTGCGCGGGTCCTGAACAATTGGAACGTCGGCGGCTATCTGATTTTCGGGACGCACGGCACCGTTCCCTCGTTCGTCGACGGCCGCGCCGCGACCGCCTATCCGGACGACTTGCTGCGCGACTATTTCAAGCTGGTGAGCTGGGAGGTCGACGAAGCGGCGTGGGACATGGTGCTCGACAAATACCGGATCGACGCCGTGCTGTGGGTCAAGGCGCACGAACAGCTGCGGCGGTTTCTCGTGGAGCGGCGCGGCTGGCGCGAGCAATACACCGGCGCCTACGAGACCGTTTACGTCAGGCCGCAATCCGGTCTTGCCGGCGAAGCCAAACCACGATGACGAGTAGCGCCGCAGCTCTGTCCGCCACCGCACCTGTCCTCAAAGCCGAAAGCTTTGCGGCGCGGTACGGCGCCTTGTGCGCATTGCTGCTGCTGGCCGCGGCAGTCCGGCTGCCGCTCGCGTTCTGGCCGAACATCATCCACAACGACGAGATCTATCAGTATCTGGAGCCGGCCTGGCGCCTGCTTGGCCATCAGGGGGTCGTCACCTGGGAGTGGCGCGACGGCATTCGGAGCTGGTTTCTGCCGACCTTGTTCGCAGCGCCAGTCGCTCTGGGAGACTGGCTTGCGCCGGGCGGGTGGGGCGCCTTCGTCGTGCCTCGCCTGGTGGTCGGGCTCGCCTCGCTGTCGATCGTCGTGACGGCCTGGCATTTCGGCGAACGCATCTCCAGGTCGCATGCCGTCGTCGCGGCGTTTGCCGCCGCGGTCTGGTTCGAGCTGGTCTATTACGCGCCCCACACACTGAGCGAACCGCTGGCGACGGCTGTGATCCTGCCGGCGGCTTATCTGCTGACGGGCGAACCCGCGCGAAACCGGCTCTTCACCGCAGGCGCACTGCTTGCTCTCGCCTGTGTCTGGCGCTTCCAATATGTGCCGGCTTGCGCGGTGTTCGCGGCGGCGGCGTGCTGGCGGGATCCGCGAAACGCGATTGCCCTGGTCGCGGGCGGATGCGTCGTCCTGGTGCTGTCCGGCGCCGTCGACATGGTCCACGGCTCGGCGCCGTTTGCGTGGCTGGTCCAAAACATCCAGCAGAACCTCCTGCATGACCGCGCATCGGAATTCGGTGTCGCGCCGGCGGCCGCTTACGTCCTCCAGGCTTCAATTCTGTGGTCGGGCACGACGCTGCTGATGCTGCTGGCGCTCTGGCGCGGCTGGCGACATGCGCCCCTGCTGATCGTCGCGGCGGTCGTGAACGTCGCGTTTCACAGCATGATCGTGCACAAGGAATACCGTTTCATTTTCCTGTCGATCGCCCTACTGATCATCGCTGCCGCACTTGGCTCCGCCGATTGGGTCCAGATGATGCGCCGGCAAAGCGCGTGGCGCTCGCGGGCACTTGCTGTCGTATGTGCCGGCTGGCTGCTGCTCTCGCTCGGTCTGTCGGGCGCTACGCTCATCATGCGTGACAACTGGATGCGCGGCATCGGCGAGGCCCGATTGGCGGCGGAGCTCGAGGCCGATCCTGAAGTCTGCGGTCTGGCCCTGTACGCGATGCACGACCCCTTTGTGCCCGGACGTGGGCAGCTCGCGGCCCGCCGGCCGGTCTATTCCTTTTATCCGGACGACCCCCTGGCCAAGGGACAACTTCCGGCTCTGGTGAAGACGCACCAAGCCGAGTTCAACCGCATCATTGGCCCGGCGAACCTGGCAAGCGAATTGCCGGCGGACTTCTCGCGACGAAGTTGCGCCATGATGAGCGATGAGAAGCCGACCTGCGTCTTCGTGCGGCGCGGCGCGTGCGATGCGGGCGCCAGCCCCTTCGGCATCAACGACGTGCTCGTGCGTCTGAACTACTAGCGGCGCCTGATGCTTGCGCCGGCGGCTGCCAGCGGATACATCGCGGCCGGCCCTCGCCAGCATCTGTCCCGGGTATTAGCCTGTCAGGGTGTACCGATTCGATTGAGGTTTGAAACGCCATGACCGTACGCCTGCACCGCGGCGACCTGCCCGATCTGTCCCGCTACACCGGAGCGGTGGCGATCGACACCGAGACCATGGGCCTGAACCCGCACCGCGACCGGCTCTGCGTGGTGCAGCTCTCGCCCGGCGACGGCAGCGCAGACGTGGTCCAGATCCCCAAGGGGCATACCGACGCGCCGAACCTGAAGGCCCTGCTGGCCAATCCTGCGATCACCAAGATCTTCCACTTTGCGCGGTTCGACGTCGCGGTGCTGTACCAGACCTTCGGCGTCATGACCGGGCCGATCTACTGCACCAAGATCGCCTCCCGCCTGATCCGCACCTATACCGACCGCCATGGCCTCAAGGACCTCGTGCGCGAGGTGCTCAATGTCGACCTCTCCAAGCAGCAGCAATCGAGCGATTGGGGTTCCGACAGCCTGACCGAGCCGCAGCTCGCCTACGCCGCTTCCGACGTGCTGCATCTGCATGCGTTGCGCGAGCGGCTCGATGCCATGCTGGCGCGGGAAGGCCGCACCGCGCTGGCAAAAGCCTGTTTCGACTTCCTGCCGACCCGCGCCCTGCTCGACCTCCAGGGCTGGGCCGAAGAGGACATCTTTGCGCATTCCTGAGCGGCCCGGCCGGCCGCTGAGGCGAGTTGGCGCCCCGTTTCGGACACTTTCCTAACGGCCTGTCGCGGGCTGCATAATTTGGCGTTGCCGGCTACAATGGGGTGCCCGTCGACCAGACCAGGCGAGCGACACCTCAGGAGCCCAGGTGAATTCGGCCCAGTATCCCACCTACGACGCCGCGCTTGCGGCGAAGTTCGCCGGCGCGGCACGCCACAGCCGCCTGGTGCGGATTCTGCGCATCGCGGTGCCAGCGACGGTGGTCCTGGCCCTGGCTGCGATCGTCGCTGTCTCGACCTTCCTCAATCCCTTCCAGATCCCCGTGAAGCTCGACTCCGGAAACCTCGTGGTGACGGGTACCAAAATCACGATGGAATCGCCGCATATGTCCGGCTTCACCCCGGACCAGCGGCCCTACGAGCTCTGGGCCAAGACCGCGACACAGGACATCACAGACCCCGATCACGTCGATCTCCATGATTTGCGCGCGAAAGTGCTGATGGAAGACCAGTCGACGCTGTTCCTCGATGCCCGCACCGGAAGGTTCGACAACAAGCAGCAGCAGCTCGACCTGCACAAGGACATCTTCCTGCGCACCTCGACCGGCTACGAGGCGCGGCTGAACTCGGCCTTCGTCGACATGGGCAAGGGCACGGTCTCGTCGGATGAGCATGTCGACGTCAAGCTGACCAACGGCACGCTGACTGCCGATCGGCTGCGGATTACGGAAGGCGGCGACGTCATCCGCTTCGAGGGCAATGTGGTGATGCACCTGGACAAGCTGGACGACCCGGCCGCTCAGCCGGCGCCGCCCGAGCCCGCACCGCCGGTGAAGACGCGTACGCCCCAGAACAAGTCTGCCAATTCAAAGTGATTTTCATGATCAGGTTTTTTACGCGCAATGACAGCAAGCGCAGCGCCATCGTTAGCGCGTCCGCGCTTGTCGTCAGTCTCTTGATCGCATCCGGTGAGGCCCACGCGCAGAGCTCAGCCAGCGTGCCCAACGCGATGCAGGGCTTTTCGCAGAATCGCGATCAGCCGATCCAGATCGAAGCCGCCTCGCTTGAGATGCGCGACAAGAAGAAGGAGGCGACCTTCCACGGCAACGTGAAGGTCATCCAGGGCGACACCACCATGACCTCGAAGACGCTGGTGGTGTTTTACGATTCGGGCGGCGACAAGCCAGCCACGCCGCAGCCTGCGGCGAAGGCGGCAAAGGGCGCCCCGATGCAGTCGGCGACGCCGGGCCCGGGTGGCAGCTCCTCGATCAAGCGGCTGGAGGCGCGCGGTAATGTCGTCGTCACCCAGAAGGACCAGGTGGTAACAGGCGAGACCGCCGTGTTCGACACCAAGACCAACCTCATCACCATGCTTGGCGGCGTCGTCTTGACGCAGTGTAAGAACGTGCTGCGCGGCGACCGGCTGGCTGTCGACATGACAACGGGCGTGTCGCGTGTGGAATCCGACAGCGGCCGGGTGCAGGCGCTGCTGCCGCAGGGCGGCGGCAATGATTGCGGGTCCGGGGCCCCGGGCAAGCCCGGCGCGGGGCCTTTGCAATTGCCTGGCGCAACTAAACCAAAGTAAATTCCAGGAATGATTTCAAACGCTTGGGTCAAGCGCTGCTGATCCGAGGTTGAAGCTTGCCCGGCGAGACTGTATCTAGCGCGAAGGGCTTTCGAAGCGGGGTTCGCCGCTTTTCGGGCGTGTTTCACTGGGCATGAGACATCCCTTCATTCATGCTGCGTCGGCGAATCCTGAGGCCGGCGCGGCAGATCGCGCGAATATCGCGCAGGATCGTCGCGAAAGGCGAGAAGGCGGGGATGGTCGATCTCTTCAATATGTTCCGGCGGCGCCCCGCCAAACGCGGCCGGCCAGGATTTGCGCGTCAGGACATCACCGCCCTCGGTGACAGCGTCGGCGGTCTCGTGGCCAGCCCGGTGCGGGATGCTCCGCCGATCGCCCGCGACCAGCCGATGCATGCGCCCGATCAGTTCCAGGGCGACTATCAAGCCGAGCGGCCCCGGGCCCAGGCGGTTCACCCCGTCAGGGCTGCCAGCAGGCCCAACGGCGCCGGCGGGCCGCAGCTTCTGAAGCGGCCGGGCTTCCTGGCTGTGCATAGCGTGGAAAAGAGTTTTGGCAGCCGCCAGGTCGTGCGCGGCGTCAGCATCTATGTCCGCCGCGGCGAAGCCGTCGGCCTGCTCGGTCCGAACGGCGCCGGCAAGACCACCGTGTTCTACATGATCACCGGCCTGATCAAGGCCGACCGCGGCGCGATCGAGCTCGACGGCCACGACGTCACCAAGTTGCCGATGTATCAGCGCGCGCGGCTCGGCATCGGTTATCTGCCGCAGGAAGCCTCGATCTTCCGCGGCCTCACCGTCGAGCAGAATATCCGCGCCGTGCTCGAAGTGGTCGAGCCCTCGCGCAAGAAGCGCGAGCAGCAGCTCGACTCGCTGCTCGACGAATTCAACATCACGCGCCTGCGGAAATCGCCGTCGATCGCGCTGTCCGGCGGCGAGCGTCGTCGCGTCGAGATCGCGCGCGCGCTGGCGACGCGTCCGAACTACATGCTGCTCGACGAGCCGTTTGCCGGCATCGATCCGATCGCGGTCGGCGACATCCAGGATCTCGTCCGCCATCTCACCAATCGCGGCATCGGCGTGCTGATCACCGACCACAACGTTCGCGAGACGCTCGGCCTCACCGATCGCGCCTACATCGTCTATGCCGGTGAAATCTTGACCGAGGGTAGCCCGGATGAGATCGTCGCCGATCCGGACGTGCGCCGCCTTTACCTTGGCGAGGAATTCCGCCTCTAGCCCGTTTTTCCAATTCGTCAAGCCGTGTACATCGGGCTCGGACTAGGATAAGCAAAAATCGGACCAACTTTTTGGGATCGGTTCTTGCTTCATGGCGCTTACGCAGAGATTAGAGTTCCGGCAATCGCAGTCGCTGGTCATGACGCCGCAGTTGATGCAGGCGATCAAGCTGCTGCAATTGTCCAATCTCGATCTCACGACGTTCGTGGAAGAGGAACTCGAGCGTAACCCCCTGCTGGAGCGGGCCAACGACGAGCCGCCCGCGGGCGAGGCCCCGGCCGAAACCGGCCAGTTCAACGACAGCGACGGCGGCCACAACGACGAGCCGGGCGGCGGTCCGGGCGAGGCCTTCGAGCCCGGCCAGGAAGAGTGGATGAGCAAGGATCTCGGCACCCGCGCCGAGATCGAGCAGACCCTGGACACCGGGCTGGACAACGTCTTTTCCGAGGAACCGGCCGAGACGGCGGCGCGCAACGCCCAGGATGCGGCGCCGACCACCTATACCGAATGGGGCGGCGGTGCCTCCGGTGACGAGAACTACAATCTCGAAGCCTTCGTCGCGGCGGAGACCACGCTCGGCGACCATCTCGCCGAGCAGCTCTCGGTTGCCTTCACCGGCGCCGCGCAGCGCATGATCGGCCAATACCTGATCGACCTCGTCGACGAGGCCGGCTATCTGCCGCCGGATCTCGGCCAGGCCGCCGAGCGGCTTGGCGCATCGCAACAGGACGTCGAGAACGTCCTTGCCGTTCTGCAAAAATTCGATCCGCCCGGCGTCTGCGCGCGCAATTTGAGCGAATGCCTGGCGATCCAGCTCCGCGAGCTCGACCGCTACGATCCCGCGATGCAGGCCCTGGTCGAGCATCTCGATCTCCTCGCCAAGCGCGACATCGGGGCCTTGCGCAAGCTCTGCGGCGTCGACGACGAGGACATCGCCGACATGATCGGCGAGATCCGCCGGCTCAATCCCAAGCCCGGCATGAAGTTCGGCTCGGCCCGGCTCCAGACCATGGTGCCTGATGTCTATGTCCGCCCGGGTCCCGATGGCGGCTGGCATGTCGAGCTCAACAGCGACACCTTGCCGCGCGTGCTGGTCAACCAGACCTACTATTCGCAACTGTCGAAGAAGGTCGGCAAGGACGGCGACAAATCCTATTTCACCGACGCGCTCCAGAACGCGACCTGGCTGGTGCGCGCGCTCGATCAGCGCGCCCGCACCATCCTGAAAGTTGCAACCGAGATCGTGCGCCAGCAGGACGGCTTCTTCACCCATGGCGTGGCGCATCTGCGGCCGCTCAATCTGAAGGCCGTCGCCGACGCCATCCAGATGCATGAATCCACAGTGTCGCGCGTCACCGCCAACAAATACATGGCGACCAATCGGGGCACGTTCGAGCTGAAATATTTCTTCACGGCCTCGATCGCCTCGGCCGACGGCGGCGAGGCGCATTCGGCCGAAGCCGTGCGTCACCACATCAAGCAGCTGATCGATTCGGAGGCGCCCGCCGCGATCCTGTCCGACGATACCATCGTGGAACGCTTGCGCGGCTCGGGCATTGATATTGCCCGCCGCACGGTCGCGAAATACCGCGAAGCCATGCGCATTCCTTCCTCGGTGCAACGCCGCCGCGACAAGCAGAGCGCTCTTGGTAACGTCCTTTCCGCCGCAATGCCCGATCGCTCCCGCAACACCGAGCCGGCCTGATTGCGCTGGCGCGAAATCGCGCTACTCTCATTCCCCCCTTCGCGACCGATCCAAGCACGCGCATGATCCGGAAATGTGTGAAGCGGTTTTCCGAACGGATCATGCGCAGGGAACAACCCCAACTGCGATGATGTGTCATCGCAGTTGGGCGCAAACCAAGCGAGGTATCACATGACTCTTCGGATTTCGGGCAAGAGCGTCAGCGTCGGCGAGGCCCTGCGCGGCCGCGTGACCGACCGGACTGAAGAGGTCCTGCGCAAATATTTCGACGGCAATTATTCCGGCCACATCACGCTCAGCAAGGATGGCTTCGGCTTCCGCACCGACTGTGCGCTGCATCTTGATTCGGGAATTACGCTCGAGGCCGATTCGAACGCGCCCGATGCCTATGCCAGCGCCGACCAGGCGCTCCTGATGATCGAGAAGCGGCTCAAGCGCTACAAGAGCCGGCTCAAGGACCGCTCGGCCCGCAAGGCCCATGTCGCCTCCGCCGCGCTGGCCGCCATGGACGCCACGAGCTACGTGCTGGAGGCACCGGGCGAGGGTGAGGACGAGGACGAGGTCACCGGCTACAGCCCCGTCATCATCGCCGAGGCCACCACCTCGCTGAAGCCGCTTTCGGTGAGCGAGGCCGTCATGGAGCTCGACCTCAGCGGTGCGCCCTGCCTGGTTTTCCAGCACGGCTCCAGCGGCCGGGTGAACATCATTTACCGCCGGGCCGACGGTAATGTGGGCTGGATCGACCCGCCGGGGGCCAAACCAGATGGTTAGGGTCGGAACCGGGGCCCGTACCATCCGCAGCCCTTGACAATGACCGGGGCAAAGCCGCACGCAGCAGTTGGCACCGGGATTGCGTTGGAGTAGAAGCGCCCCACATCAGACCGGGGCTAAGTCCCCCTCCTGCTTGACCTTCTTGACGCCGGCCCGGCGTGGTTTCTCACCAAGCTGGCCAATTCGGAACCTGACGGTTTAATTCACCTCGGAAACCTTCCATGCCGATTACCGATCTGGTCGCACCCGAGGCGATTCTCCCGGCATTGAAGGTCAACAGCAAGAAGCAGGCGCTTCAGGAGCTTGCCGCCAAGGCCGCCGAGCTGACCGGCCAGAACGAGCGCTCCGTGTTCGAGGTGCTGCTCCAGCGTGAGAAGCTCGGCACCACCGCGGTCGGCTACGGCGTCGCCATTCCCCACGGCAAGCTGCCCAAGCTGGAAAAGATTTTTGGCCTGTTCGCGCGCCTCGATCGCCCGATCGATTTCGAATCGATGGACGGCCAGCCGGTCGATCTCGTCTTCCTGCTGCTCGCCCCCGAAGGCGCCGGCGCGGATCATTTGAAGGCACTGGCGCGCATCGCCCGCCTGCTGCGCGACCAGGACATCGCCAAAAAGCTCCGCGCCTCGCGCGACGCCCAGGCGATCTATTCGGTGCTCGCGCTGCCGCCGGCGACCGCGGCTTAAGCCGACTGCAATTCGCTCTCGTGCTCCGGACGCAGCGCAGCGCTTCTTCAGCGGTGCGCTGCAGAGCCGGGGCCCATTGTGTCGAGAGCAATCGGAGTAGCACTGGGTCCCGGCTCCACGCCGCAACGCTGAGCGGCGTTGCAGCTTGTCCGGGACACGGGAGTGCGGCGTGCTGTCGCAGAATCGTTCCGCGGTGACAGTCTGGATTGTTCTTCGCTGCGCTCGCAACGACGACGCCGAAACGTCATCTCTCAAAATAAAAACGGGCACGCCTTCCTGCGAAGGCATGCCCGCTTGAAACTCTATTCGTGCGACGTGCGCGTGCTCAGTGCACGCTGACCGCTTGCAGCTCGTTGCTCCAGGCGTTGGCGATCGCGGCTTCGCGGCTGTCGGTCAGCATGATCGGCGTGCCGTCGGCGGCGTGGAGCGCGAAGAGCTTGAGGCCCGGCGCGATTTTCGGCGCTTCGGGAAACAGCCCCGGCACGTCCTCGGAGCGGATCTGCTTCACATAGGCGATGTGACCTTCGCCGAGGGTTGCCAGCGTCTCGGGTGAGACGTTCTTGGCTTCGTATTCGAACGCAACGTGACCTTCACTCATGGTCTCGACTCCTCTGGAACACTAAGCGGTCGAGTCCGCTACTCGTTCCATTATTCGTGCTCATTGATAGCGATTGTCTTAACGATCCTCTCCGGTTCAGGCCGGGCAAGATCGACCGACAACAGCCCGTTCTTCAGATCCGCACCCAGCACCAGCATCCCCTCCGCCAGCACGAAGGTGCGCTGGAAGTGGCGCGCGGCGATGCCGCGATGGATGTATTGCCGGGTCTTGTCGTCCTGCTGCCGCCCGCGAATGACGAGCTGGTTTTCCTCAATGGTTACATCGAGTTGGTCGCGCGTGAATCCGGCGACCGCCAGCGTGATTCGCAAACGCTCGGGCTGGCCGTCCGACCGGTCGCACCTCTCGATATTGTAGGGAGGGTAACCGTCGGCACCTTTGACGACGCGATCGAGCACGCGCTCGATCTCGTCGAAGCCCAGAAGGAACGGACTGGAAAGCGTTGGAACACGAGACATAGTTTACAAAGTCCTCTCGAAGCGACTTTGGCATTTCAGGGCCCTGAAACGGCGCCCCTTGGTCAGCAATATGGTCATATCCCCGTGTCGGTTCAAGGACGTAGCCGGGAGCTCTGCACAGGCGTCATTCCCGCATGTGGCGCGGTTTGCTTTCGCGCAAGTGTTTCCACATCGTCATGGCCGGGCTTGTCCCGGCCATCCACGATCTTTCTCGCGGCACCAAGAACGTGGATGCCCGGGACAAGCCCGGGCATGACGAATCTGACGGACGATTTATCCCAATGGAATCAAACCCCCGGCTACTGTGCATGGGGTTGTTTTCGAGATATTCGCGCCAGGAACCGAGGGTAGCCATGCCTGACTCATACGGTGTGCCACAGCCGGGCGACGCTGAAGACTACCAGCAGTTCATGCTGGCCCTCTATGACCTGATGGAGGTTGCACGCGACATCCATGCCTGTCCCGACGGCATTGAGATGCTCAAGAAAGCTCGTCTGCTGCTTCTTGATGATTTCGAGACGAAACACCCGGCCTACGGCAGCGGGAGGGCCGTCTGGCGCTGACTCAGGCCTCGATCCGAGTCCGCCCGTCGCCGCTGAACAGGTGCAGCTTTTGGCGCACCGCTGCGACGCGGATTTTCTCGCCGATCGGCGGCGCCTCGGAGCCGGGAATGCGGACGATGACCTCGCCGGGCGGCAGCTCGCCGGGCGTGGCGGCGACGCGCTGCTCGTCCTGGGCCCGCGTGCCGTAGACGAAGGTTTCCGCGCCGACGCGCTCGATCGCTTCCACGGTGAGCGGGAGCGTGACGCCGCCGGCCGGGGTCTGGTCGGTGATGACGAAATCTTCCGGACGGATGCCGAGGATGCCGGCCTCGGTGCTGCCGAGCTGCGACTTGATCTCATCGGCGCGCATCGACATCAGATTCATTGGCGGCGCGCCGATGAAGGAGGCGACGAAAGTCGTCGCCGGCTTCTCGTAGATCGCCAAGGGATTGCCGACCTGCTCGACCTGGCCGCCATTCATCACGACGAGGACGTCGGCGAGCGTCATCGCCTCGAGCTGATCGTGGGTGACATAGATCGACGTCGTGTTGAGCCGACGCTGCAATTTACGGATCTCGACGCGCATCGCGATGCGCAGTTTTGCATCGAGGTTCGACAGCGGCTCGTCGAACAGAAACACCTTCGGCTGACGCACGATGGCGCGGCCCATGGCGACGCGCTGGCGCTGGCCGCCGGAGAGCTGGCGCGGCTTGCGTTCCAGCATCGGGGCGAGCTCGAGCACGCGCGCGGCTTCCTCGACGCGGGTCTTGACCTCGGCCTCCTTCATGCCGCGGTTGCGCAGGCCGTAGGCCATGTTGTTGAAGACGCTCATATGCGGATAGAGCGCGTAGTTCTGGAACACCATCGCGATGTCGCGGTCGGCGGGCTCGACCTGGTTGACGATGCGGCCGCCGATGTCGATCTCGCCGCCGGTGACGGTTTCGAGCCCCGCGACCATGCGCAGCAATGTCGACTTGCCGCAGCCGGAGGGACCGACCAGCACGCAGAACTGTCCGTCGCCGACATCGACGTTGACGCCCTTGATGGCCTCGAAGCCGCCGGGATAGGTCTTGCGGACGTTGCGCAGGGTGACGTTAGCCATGAAAACTCACTTCCAAAACCTACTTCTCGGTCTCGACCAGGCCGCGCACGAACAATTTCTGCATGACGACGACGACGAACACCGGCGGCAGCATCGCGAGCACGGCCGTGGCCATCACGATCGGCCATTCGGTCAGCGCGTCGGTCGTGGTGATCATCTTGCGGATGCCGACCTGGATGGTCTGCATGTCGTCGCGTGTGGTGATCAGCAGCGGCCAGAGATATTGGTTCCAGCCGAGGATGAAGAGGATCACGAACAGCGCCGCCATGTTGGTGCGCGACAGCGGCAGCAGCGTGTCCCAGAAGAAGCGCAAGGGGCCGGCGCCGTCGATGCGCGAAGCTTCGAGCAGCTCGTCCGGCACCGTCATGAAGAACTGGCGGAACAGCAGCGTCGCGGTGGCCGAGGCAATCAGCGGCAGTGACAGGCCCGCATAGCTGTCGAGCATGTGCAGATCGGCGACGATCTTGTAGGTCGGATAGATGCGCACCTCGACCGGCAGCATCAGGGTGACGAAGATGATCCAGAAGATCGGCATCCGGAACGGAAAGCGGAAATAGACGATCGCGTAGGCCGAGATGATCGAGATCGCGATCTTGCCGACCGCGATCAACAGCGCCATCACCAGCGAGTTCAGCATCATGTTGCCGACGGGCTCGCGGGTCGAGCCGCTCGTGCCGACGAAGATGGTCTGGTAGTAGACCTCGAAGAAATGCCCGCCCGGCAGCAGCGACATCTGGCCGTTGGCGATCAGCGCGTTGTCCTGGGTCGAGGCCACGATCGCGATGTAGACCGGGAACGCGACGATGGCGATCCCGATCCAGAGGATGAAATGAGCGACGTAGCGCCGAAAGCCCTCTTCCTCGACCATCAGTAGGTCACCTTGCGTTCGACAAAGCGGAACTGGATTCCCGTCAGCACGATGACCATGACCATCAGGATGACCGATTGCGCGGCCGAGCTGCCGAGATTGCCGCCGAGCAGGCCGTCGGAATAGACCTTGTAAACCAGCGTCTCCGTCGACTTGCCGGGACCGCCGCGGGTCATGGTGTCGATGATGCCGAACGTGTCGAAGAAGGCGTAGACGATGTTGACCACCAGGAGGAAGAAGATGGTCGGCGACAGCAGCGGGAAGGTCACGGTCCAGAACCGCCGCATCGGGCGCGCGCCGTCGATCGCGGCCGCCTCGAACACGGATCTCGGGATGGCTTGCAGGCCGGCGAGGAAGAACAGGAAATTATAGGAGATCTGCTTCCAGGCGGCGGCAAGGATGATCAGCGCCGCGGCCTGGTCGCCATCGAGCAGCGGATTCCAGTCGATCCCCATTCCGCGCAGATAGCGCGAGAGCACGCCGAGCGAGGGATGCAGCATGAAGATCCAGAGCACGCCGACCACGGGCGGCGCCACCGCATAAGGCCAGATCAGGAGTGTGCGGTAGAGCATCGAGCCGCGCAGCGGCTTGTCCGCCATCACGGCGAGCAGCAGCGCGAGGGATAGCGACGAGACGGCGATGGCGAACGAGAAGAAGAACGTCCTGACGATCGCCTCGAAATAGGCCGCGTCCTTGAACAGCTCGATATAATTGTCGAACCAGACGAAGCTCGTCGACAGACCGAAGGCATCCTGGAGCAGGAAGGACTGGATCAGCGCCTGCAAGGCCGGCCAGTAAAAGAAAATCAGGACGATCGCGAGCTGCGGCGCAACCAGCGCGTACGGCAACAGCTTTGCTTGGAAAACGGCTTGCTTTTGCATGATGCCAGCAGAGCGGCAGACCGGGTCGCGGCCTGCCGCTCATTGCCTCACTTGACCGCGGTCTTTTCGAACTGCCGCAGCATCGTGTTGCCGCGCTCGACGGCGGCATCCAGCGCCTGCTTGGCGGTCTTCTTGCCGGCCAGCGCCTGCTCGATCTCTTCCGACCAGACGTCGCGGAGCTGAACCATGTTGCCGAGGCGCAGACCGCGCGAATTCTCGGTCGACTCCTTGTTGGTCAGCTCGAGCAGCGGGGTCTCGAGATAGGGCTGATCCTTGTAGAAGCCCTCCTCCTTCGCCTTGGCGTAGGCCGCCTTGGTGATCGGCAGATAGCCCGAGGCCTTGTGGATATAGACCTGGCGATCGGTGTCCGAGAGGAAGGTCAGGAATTTTGCGACGCCCTTGTATTCGTCGGCCGATTTGCCGCCCATGACCCAGAGCGAAGCGCCGCCGATGATCGAGTTCTGCGGTGCGCCCTTCGCGTCCGGGTAATACGGCATCGGCACCGCGGTGAAGTTGAACTTGGCCTGCGCCTTGACGTTGCCGAAGAACGCCGACGAGGTCAGGTAGATCGGGCATTCGCCTGACGTGAAGCGGCCTTCGCCGGTGTTGGTACGGCCGGCATAGTCGTAGACCTTGGTCTTCTGAAGCTCGACCAGGGATTCGAGATGCTTGACCTGAAGCGGTCCGTTGAACTCCAGCACCGTGTCGAAACCGTCGAGGCCGTTGGCCTTGCTGGCGAGCGGCACGTTGTGCCAGGCGGAGAGCTGCTCGAGATTGACCCAGGTGACCCAGGAGCCGGAGAAGCCGCAGGTATCATGACCGGCAGCCTTCAGCTTCTTGGCGGCCTCGAACGTTTCGGGCCAGGTCTTCGGAATCTCGACGTTCGCTTTCTTCAGTTCGTCGAGGTTGACCCACATCACGGTGGACGACGAGTTGAAGGGGAAGGACAGCATCTCGCCCTTCGTCGTCGAGTAGTAGCCGGTGATGGCGGGCAGGTAGATCTTGGGATCGAACTTTTCGCCGGCGTCGGCCATCAGCTTGTAGACGGGCTTCACGGCGCCGGTCGCAGCCATCATGGTCGCGGTGCCGACTTCGAACACCTGCATGATGTGGGGCGCGTTGTTGGCACGGAAGGCCGCGATGCCCGCGTTCATGGTGTCGGCATAATTGCCCTTGTAGGTCGGGATGACCTTGAAGTCGGTCTGCGACGCGTTGAAATCGGTAGCGAGCTTGACGATGACGTCGTTGTTGGCGCCGGTCATCGCGTGCCACCACTGGATTTCGGTCACGGCCAAGGCCGGCGAGGCGCCAAAACCAACCATGGCTGCAAAAGCGGTAGCCGCTCCAAAGCGTCGAAGAGCCATCAAGTAAACCTCCCTTGGCCGTCCCTTGGCCGTCAAAAATGATCGCTTGCGCTAGCAGCGGCATATGACGTTCACATGACTGTGTAAGCGGCCGAAACGAAAGCGGCAAGCGCGGCAAAAGGGAAGCCGTCAAATAGGCGAAGACGAAGCGCGCAGCGTCCTCCGTTCGCAGTGCACAGAGCGCCCGCGCCGCAGTGCGGCATTGGATGTGTGAGGTCGACGATCGCGCCGCGGGCTCCAAAACCTCTCCCGCTTGCTTGCGGGAGAGGTCGCGCCGAAGGCGCGGGTGAGGGCTCTCTCCTCTTGGGGATTGTCCCACTGCGAAGGCACCCTCTCCCCAGCCCTCCCCCGCAGGCGGGGGAGGGAGCGCACCTGCGTTGCCGCTCGTTTTATTCTGAACGCCTAGCGCTTGCGCTCGGGCCCGCAGACCGTGCCCTGCTCGACCATCGCGTCGATCTCGGATCTGGAGTAGCCGAATTCGCCCAGCACCTCCGCCGCGTGCTGGCTGAATTTCGGCGGCAGGCGGCGCAGGCTCGGTTTGCTGCGGTCGAGCCGGATCGGGGACGCCACGCCCTTGTACCAGTCCTTCTCGATAATATCGCCGCGGGCGATCGTGTGCGGGTTGGTCAACGCCTGGTCGATCTTCTGCACGGGGCCTGCGGGCAGGCCCGCGGCAAGCAGGCGATTGCACAGTGGCTCGGCCTCGTGCTGGCTGAACACCGCGGCGAGCTCGGCCCGCAGCGCCTCGCGATTGGCGATGCGGTCCTTGTTGCGGGCAAAGCGCGGATCGGTGCCGAGCTCGGGCTTGCCGATCTCCTTCGCGAGCTTGCGGAAGGTGCCGTCATTGCCGACGCCGATGAAGATGTTGTCGGTCTTGGTCGGGAAGATCGCGTAAGGCACGAGGTTGGGATGCTCGTTGCCGGTGAGCGCCGGCGGCTTGCCATGCATGAAATAATTCGCGGTGTGCGGATGCATGATGGCAAGGCCGGTCTCGTACAGCGTCGTCTCCAAAAATTGACCCTGGCCCGAGCGCTGCCGCTCCGACAGCGCCATCAAGATGCCGATCGCCGCATAGAGGCCGGTGCCGATGTCGACCAGCGGCACGCCGATCCGCATCGGTCCGCTCTCGGGCGAGCCGGTCGCAGCGATCATGCCGGTCATCGCCTGGATGATGGCATCATAGCCGGGATTGCCGCCGCGCGGGCCGTCGGCGCCGAAGCCGCAGATCCGGCAATGCACCAGGCGCGGAAATTTCTCGCGCAAGACCTCGTTGCCGATGCCCCATTTCTCCAGCGTGCCCGGCTTGAAGTTTTCGATCAGGACGTCGGCGGTCTCCAGCATCTTAAGCAGCACGGTCCGGCCGCCCTCGGAGGCGAGGTCGAGGCCGATCGAGCGCTTGTTGCGGTTGATGCCGATGAAATAGGCCGCGTCCTCCTCGTGGAAGGGAGGGCCCCAGTCGCGCACCTCGTCGCCTGCGGGCGGCTCGACCTTGATCACGTCGGCGCCATGGTCGGCGAGGATCTGGGTGCAGTAGGGACCGCCGAGCACGCGCGTCAGATCGATGACGCGCAGGCCGCTCATTGCGCCCGTGGCAGCTCCAGAACTGGCAGCTTCAGTCATGCCTTCGCTTCCCCTGTGTCGAGATTGATCACAGGCCTAGCGAGGTTCGTCTGAGCCAGCAATGGCTTCCCGCGTGGGGCGTCATGCAGACGGACGCTGCAATCCCGCGGGATGGCAAATCAAGGCTCGGCAAATCAAACGGAAGCGGCCGGCCCGAGGGGATCCCGGGCCAGCCAATCCAGCATGCGGTCAGACGATCGTCAGGCGAACGTCGACATTGCCGCGCGTCGCGTTGGAATACGGACACACCTGGTGCGCCTTCTCGACCAGCGCCTCGGCTTCCGCACGGGCGAGGCCCGGCAGCGAGACCGCAAGGTCGATGTCGAGACCGAAGCCGCCGGCCGCACGCGGGCCGATGCCGACGGTGGAGGTGACCGAGGCGTCAGCCGGCACCTTCGGCCCGCCCTGCGAGGCCACGAACTTCATCGCGCCGATGAAGCAGGCGGCATAGCCCGCCGCAAACAGCTGCTCGGGATTGTTGCCGGCGCCGCCTCCGCCGCCGAGCTCCTTCGGCGTGGTGAGCTTGACGTCGAGCGCGCCGTCGAGGGTCGCAGCATGGCCGTCGCGGCCGCCGGTGGCTTTTGCGCTGGTCTTGTAGAGGACCAGGCTGTGTAAAAACTCCGTCGATGCTATGATTCTCTTGCTGAATCGCGGGGGGAATTGATGCGGGGTTTCGTTCAAGGGGTGGATCGCCAGCAGACGACGTTGCTGCCGGAATGCCTTGATGAT
>NZ_JARWCR020000093.1:0-29671 GCF_029846695.2 Bradyrhizobium nivariense
CCATCCCCCTTCAAAACACCCGGCGGATCCAGCCCCCCGCCGGCACAATCCATTCGGAGTCAAACCATGAGCCGCCGTGTTTCCTGGGAAGGTGTCTTCCCGGCCGTCACCACGCAATTCCATGACGATCTCTCGCTCGACATCGACGCAACCGCCAAAGTGATGGACGGGCTGATCCGCGACGGCGTCTCCGGCCTGATCGTCTGCGGCTCGGTCGGCGAGAACACCTCGCTGGAGCGCAAGGAGAAGGTCGCGATCATGGAGACGGCGAAGTCCGTCGCGGCCGGCCGCGTGCCCGTGCTGTGCGGCATCGCCGAATTCACCACGGCCTTCGCGGTTGAGACAGCGAAGGAGGCCGCGCGCATCGGCATCGACGGCGTGATGGTGATGCCGGCCCTGGTCTATTCGTCGAAGCCGCACGAGACCGCCGCGCATTTTCGTGCCGTCGCCACCGCGACCGACCTGCCGGTGATGCTCTACAACAA
The DNA here is from genome assembly GCF_029846695.2 of Bradyrhizobium nivariense. NCBI lineage: Bacteria > Pseudomonadati > Pseudomonadota > Alphaproteobacteria > Hyphomicrobiales > Nitrobacteraceae > Bradyrhizobium > Bradyrhizobium nivariense. The sequence goes on from NZ_JARWCR020000093.1 coordinate 486, forward strand.
TCCGCCGATCTACAAGAACGACGTCACCCCCGACATCCTCGCCTCTCTCGCCGACGTCGAGACCGTCGTCTGCTTCAAGGATTCCTCCGGCGACACAAGGCGCTTCATCGACACACGCAACATGGTCGGCGACCGCTTCGTGCTGTTCGCAGGACTCGACGACGTCATCGTCGAGAGCATCGCCATGGGTGCTGTGGGGTGGGTGTCCGGCATGTCGAACGCCTTTCCGCGCGAGGGCGAGACGCTGTTTCGCCTCGCCAAGGCGGGGCGCTATGCCGAAGCCATGCCGCTCTACGAATGGTTCATGCCGCTGCTGCATCTGGATGCACGGCCGGACCTCGTCCAGTGCATCAAGCTGTGCGAGCACATCATGGGCCGCGGCACCGCGCTGACCCGCCCGCCCCGCCTCGCGCTGCTGCCGCGAGAGAAGGCCGAGGTCGAGGCGATGATGGTCAAGGCGCTCAAGAACCGGCCGCGCCTGCCGGATGTGGGCCTGAAGGCAGCGTAGGCGCCTTACGTCGCCGCGCGCTTCCGCTTGGCGTTCAGCGCGGACGCCACGCGGCTCACCGGCGGCTTGCCGAGCAAGCCGCTGATCTCATTGGTGGCCGCCAGCAGCCGGTCCATATCGACGCCGGTCCTGATCCCCATGCCCTCGAGCATGTAGACGACGTCCTCGGTCGCGACGTTGCCGGTCGCGCCCGGCGCGTAGGGACAGCCGCCGAGGCCGCCGGCGGCGGCGTCGATGACGCGGACGCCCTCCTCCATCCCCGCATAGAGGTTGGCGAGCGCCTGGCCATAGGTGTCGTGGAAATGCATCGCGAGATTGGCGGGAGGGATGTTGGCGCTGACCGCGCGCAGCATCTCCTTGGCTTTGGTCGGCGTGCCGACCCCGATGGTGTCGCCGAGCGAGATCTCGTAGCAGCCGAGCTCCCACAGCGCGTTGGCGAGATCGGCGACGGCTTTCGGCTTGATCTCGCCGTCGAACGGACAGCCCAGCACGCAGGAGATATAGCCGCGTACCCCGACACCATCGGCCTTGGCGCGCGCCAGCACCGGCTTGAAGCGCTCGATGGACTCCGCGACCGTGCAATTGATGTTGGCCCGCGAAAAGCCCTCGGAGGCAGCGGCGAACACGGAAACGACTTTCGCGCCTGCGGCGCGGGCGGCCTCGTAGCCCTTCTCGTTCGGCACCAGCACGTGAAATTCGGCACCGGTCTCGTGGCTGACGCCGCGCAGCACGGCGTCCGAGCTCGCCATCTGCGGGATCGCCTTGGGCGAGACGAAGGCACCGACCTCGACCGTATTGAGGCCGGCCGCGACCAGAGCCTCGATGAAGGCGATCCGGGCCTCGACGCTGACTGCCGTCTTCTCGTTCTGGAGGCCGTCGCGCGGCCCCATTTCGATGATGCGGACCTGGTCGCTCATGTCACTCTTCCGAAGCCTCGACCACGGCTAGCTCGACGCCCTCCTGGACGATATCACCGACCTTGCATTTGACCGATTTCAGCACGCCGGCATAGGGCGCGCGCAGCGTCTGCTCCATCTTCATCACTTCCAGCGTGAGGATCGGCGCGCCCCTCTCGAGCTTGGCGCCCTCCTCGGCCAGCACGGCAACGACGGTACCCGGCAGCGGTGCCACGATCTTGTCCTCGCCGGCGTGCTCCTCGGTCTCGCCGCCGAACGGGTCGACCCAGTGCAGGTCGAAGCGGCCGTTGCGCGTGCGCAAATACAGCTCATGGCCGTCGATCACGGCCGCCACGGACGATTTGATGCCGTCGAGCGTGAGATCGAAGCCGCCATCCTTTGGCGCAATCGCAAACGCCAGCTCGCGTTCGCCGATCACGAGCGTCGACGGGCCGCTGCCATAGTTCAAGGTGACTTTCAGCTCAGGCCCATGACCAGCACCATGACCGACACGAAACGCAAAGTTGCGCTGACGGCGGCCGACTGGCATCCAGCCAAAGGTCTGCCACGGCGAATTCGCGTCGCCTTGCGCGACTTGCCGTTCGTCGTTGACCACAGCGGCGACCGCGGCGCAGAGTTCGAGATCGCCTGGCGCCGGCGTGGCCTGCGTCAAGACCGCCAGCTCGCGTTCGATGAAGCCGGTGTCGACCGCGTTCGCCCTCACCTTCGGATGCGTCATCAGCGCCGACAGGAACGGGATATTGGTGACGATGCCGCGGACGTCGGACTCTTCCAGCCCGCGGTTCAGCCGCTCGATCGCGACATCCCGCGTCGGTGCCCAGGCGATCATTTTTGCCAGCATCGCATCGTAGTGCGGCGAGACCGTATCGCCCTCCCGATAGCCGGCGTCGATGCGCAGGCCCCCGGTTTCGGCCGGCAGACGCCAGGTTGATATCTTGCCCACTGACGGCATGAAATTCCTGGTCGGGTTTTCCGCGTAGACGCGCGCCTCGACCGCATGGCCGTTGAGGCGGATCTCGTCCTGCTTCAAGGGAAGCGCCTCGCCGAAGGCGACGCGGAGCTGCCACTCCACCAGATCGATGCCGGTGATGAGCTCGGTCACGGGATGCTCGACCTGGAGACGAGTGTTCATCTCGATGAAGAACACGTCCTTGCCGTCGGAGACGAACTCGATGGTGCCGGCGCCGACATAGTTGACGGCCCCCGCCGCCTTTCGCGCGGCGGCACATACTGTTTCGCGCTGGGCCGCATTGAGCGTCGGCGACGGCGCCTCCTCGATCACCTTCTGGTGCCGGCGCTGCAGCGTGCATTCGCGCTCGAACAGCGACAGCAGATTGCCGTGGCTGTCGCCGATGATCTGCACCTCGATATGCCTGGGGTTATCGACATATTTTTCGATCAGCATGCGGTCGTCGCCAAACGCGGCCTTGGCCTCGCGCTTCGCGCTGACGATCGCAGGCCCAAGTTCTTCTGTGGACCGCACCACACGCATACCGCGGCCGCCGCCGCCGGCGGACGCCTTCACCAGAATGGGGAAACCGACCTTCTCGGCCGCCTTCGCCAGCGTCGCATCGTCCTGGGCCTCACCGTGATAACCGGGCACCAGCGGCACGCCGGCCTTCTCCATCAAAGCCTTGGAGCCGGATTTCGAGCCCATCGCCGTCATCATCCCGGCGGTCGGGCCGACGAAGACCAACCCCGCATCGAAGCAAGCCCGCGCGAATTCGGCATTCTCCGACAGGAAGCCGTAGCCGGGATGTATCGCCTCCGCGCCGGTCTTCCGCGCGGCCTCGATCAGCCGCTCGACGTTGAGATAGCTGTCGCGGGCCCGTGCGGGCCCGAGCAGCACGGCCTCGTCGGCGAGCGCGACATGCATCGCGTCGCGGTCCGCCTCGGAATAGACAGCGACCGTGCGCAGGCCCATGGCGCGCGCGGTGCGGATGACGCGGCAGGCGATCTCGCCGCGGTTGGCGATCAGGAGCGTGCGAAAACGGCGGTAGAGCTTTGAGCGGTCCATCGCATCACATCCTGAACAGGCCGAATTTCGTCGGTTCGATCGGCGCATTCGACGCCGCCGAGAGGCCAAGGCCGAGCACGAGGCGCGTGTCGGCCGGGTCGATTACGCCGTCGTCCCAGAGCCGCGCGGTCGCATAATATGGATGCCCCTGGCTCTCATATTGCGCGCGGATCGGGCTACGGAATGTCTCTTCGTCTTCTTGCGACCAGCTATCGCCCTTGGCCTCGATATTGTCGCGGCGGACCTGGCTCAGCACCATCGAGGCCTGCTCGCCGCCCATCACCGAGATGCGCGCGTTCGGCCACATCCACAGGAAGCGCGGTGAATAGGCGCGGCCGCACATGCCGTAATTGCCGGCGCCGTAGGAGCCGCCGATCACGACGGTGAATTTCGGCACCGACGCTGTCGCGACCGCCGTGACCAGCTTGGCGCCGTCGCGCGCGATGCCGCCGGCCTCGTATTTCTTGCCGACCATGAAGCCGGTGATGTTCTGCAAAAATACCAGCGGAATGCCGCGCTGGCAGCACAGCTCGATGAAATGCGCCCCCTTCAGCGAGCTCTCGCTGAACAGGATGCCGTTGTTGGCGATGATGCCGACCGGATAGCCAAAAATATGCGCGAAGCCGCACACCAGCGTCGTGCCGTAGAGCTTCTTGAACTCGTCGAACTCCGAGCCGTCGACGACGCGCGCGATGATGTCGCGCACGTCGAACGGCTTGCGGCCGTCGACGGGCACCACGCCGTAGATCTCCTCCGCCGCAAACAGCGGATCACGCCGCGGATGCATGTTGAGGTTCGGCCGCGCCGATGGCTTCAGCGTGCCGACGATGCGGCGGGCGATGCCGATCGCGTGCGCGTCGTTCTGGGCGTAATGATCGGTCACGCCGGACTGCCGCGAATGCACGTCGGCGCCGCCCAGTTCCTCGGCGCTCACCACCTCGCCGGTCGCGGCCTTCACCAGCGGCGGGCCGCCGAGGAAGATGGTGCCCTGATTGCGCACGATGATGCTTTCGTCCGACATCGCGGGGACATAGGCGCCGCCGGCGGTGCAGGAGCCCATCACGATCGCGATCTGCGGGATGCCGTGCGACGACATCTGGGCCTGGTTGTAGAAGATGCGGCCGAAGTGACGCTCGTCCGGAAAGATTTCGTCCTGCAGCGGCAGGAAGGCACCGCCGGAATCGACCATGTAGACGCAGGGAAGATTGTTCTGCCGCGCCACGTCCTGAGCGCGCAGATGCTTCTTCACGGTCATCGGGTAATATGTGCCGCCCTTGATGGTGGCATCATTGGCGACGATCACGCATTCGCGGCCCGAGATACGCCCCACCCCGGTGACGACGCTTGCCGAATGCACGTCGCCGCCATAGAGGCCATAGGCCGCGAGCGGCGACAGCTCCATGAACGCGGTGCCGGGATCGACCAGCAGGTCGACGCGCTCGCGCGCCAGCATCTTGCCGCGCGACGTGTGGCGGTTACGCGAGACCTCGCCGCCGCCGCCGGCAACCTGGCTCAGCTTTTCGCGCAAGTCCGCAACGAGGGTGCGCATGGCCTCGGAATTGCGCGCAAAGTCCGATGAAGACGTATCGATGCTGGAATGGAGCGGCATGTTGATTCCAATTGCGTGAAGGTTTTAAGCCGTCTCGGCCATCAATTCGCGACCGATCAGCATGCGCCGGACTTCTGAGGTGCCGGCGCCGATCTCGTAGAGCTTTGCGTCGCGCCACAGACGTCCGACCGGAAATTCGCTGGTGTAGCCGACCCCGCCCAGCGCCTGGATCGCCTCGCCCGCCATCCACGTCGCCTTCTCGGCGGAATAAAGGATCGCCGCGGCGGCGTCCTTGCGCAGGCTGCGCGCGTGATCGGCGCGGTCGCAGGCGCGCCCTACTGCGTAGACATAGGCGCGCGTGGCCTGCCAGGTCGCGTACATGTCGGCGAGCTTGCCCTGCATGAGCTGGAAGTCGCCGATCGGCTGGCCGAACTGCTTGCGCTCGTGCATGTAGGGCACCACCGCGTCCATGCAGGCCGCCATGATCCCGAGCGGGCCACCTGACAGCACCGTGCGCTCGTAATCTAGGCCGGACATCAGCACCTTGACGCCTCCACCGACCTCACCCAGCACATTCTCTGCCGGCACCTCGCACTCGTCGAAGAACAGCGGATAGGTGTTGGAGCCGCGCATGCCCAGCTTGTCGAGATGCTGGCCGTGGGTGAAACCCTTGAAGCCCTTCTCGATCAGGAAGGCGGTCATGCCGCGCGGGCCCGCCTCCGGATCGGTCTTGGCGTAGACCACGAGCACGTCGGCGTCGCCGCCATTGGTGATCCACATCTTCGAGCCGTTGAGCACATAGCGGTCGCCGCGCTTGTCGGCGCGCAGCTTCATCGAGACCACGTCGGAGCCGGCGCCGGGCTCGGACATCGCTAGCGCGCCGACATATTCACCGGAGATCAGCTTTGGCAGATAGCGCTGCCGCTGCGCGTCGTTGCCGTTGCGGCGAACCTGGTTGACACAGAGGTTGGAATGGGCGCCGTAGGACAGCCCGATCGCAGCCGAGCCGCGCGAAATCTCCTCCATGGCGACGATATGGGCGAGATAGCCCATGTTGGAGCCGCCATATTGCTCCGGCGCTGTCATGCCGAGCAGGCCGAGGTCGCCGAGGCGCTTCCAGAGGTCCGCCGGGAACAAATTGGCCTTTTCGATCTCCGCGGCGCGCGGGGCGATCTCCGCATCCACGAAGGCGCGCAGCGTATCGCGCAGCATGCCGATGTCTTCGCCCAGATCGAAATCGATGCTCGGGATATTCACGGCGATTCCTCCGTATTTTGGGGACCGAACCTAGCGGCATCAGGGCCCTTCTGCGGTCGAAAAGGTTGCATTTTCCGCCAAACTTGGCGAGGATTTTCCCAAAGGATTTCCGATGCCCTTTCAAGCCGCCACCGCGATCCCGCGCCGCGCCGTGACCCCGGCCGCCTTCGTCCGCGGCGTGGTTGCCGCCTACGCAAGGTACGGTCGCGATCCCACGGAGGCGCTGAGCCGGGGTCAGGTAGCGCCAGACCTTGTCAATTCTCCGGACGGGCGGGTCACGGCCGGCCAGTTCGAGGCGCTGGCGGGCCATGCCATGCGCGAGCTCGACGACGAGGCACTCGGCTGGTTCTCGCGCCGGCTCCCCTTCGGCACCTATGGCATGCTGTGCCGCGCCTCGATCACGGCGCCGACGCTGGAGGTCGCACTCAAGCGCTGGTGCCGGCATCATCGCCTGCTGACCGAGGACGTGCTGCTCGATCTCGCGGTCGGCGAGGACACCGCAATCGTCTCCATCCGCGAGCTGCGCGACCTCGGGCCTTTGCGCGAGTTCTGCCTGGTCACCCTGCTCCGCTATGTCCTGGGCTTCTCCTGCTGGGCGGTCGATTCCAGGATCGCGCTCCGCGCCGGGGAATTCCCCTACCCAGAGCCCGGCCACATCTCGGTCTATCCGACCATCTTTTGCCGGACTCTCCGCTTCGATGCGGACCGCGCTTCGATCATCTTCGACAAGCATTATCTCTCGCTGCCGCTCACCCGCAGCCCCGGTGATCTCGACAACATGCTCAAGGGCGCGCTGCGGCTGACCGTGCTGCCCTACCGGCGCGACCGGCTCCTGGTCGAGCGCGTCCGCCGCGTGCTGCGAAATGCGCGCGGACGCAGTCTCGGCGCCGAGGATGTCGCGAGCGAGCTCGCGCTCTCCACCCGCACCATGCACCGGCGCCTGCGCGAGGAGGCAACCTCGCTGCGCGATCTCAAGGAAGAGGCAAAGTTCGAGCTCGCCAAGCAGGAGCTGATGCGCGGCCGCACCCCGATCAAGCGGATTGCGGAGATCGCCGGCTTCCGCAACGAGAAGAGCTTTTCCCGCGCCTTCCGCACCTGGACCGGCGCCTCCCCGCGCGAGTTTCGCGGCCGGTATCGGTGAGGCGTAGGGCCTTATGGTTCGAGACGCGCCGCAAGGCGGCGCTCCTCACCATGAGGGTCTGACATTCCACCTCGCGACGAGACCTCATCCTGAGGAGCCCGCCCAAAGCGGGCGTCTCGAAGGATGGCCACAAGGAAATCGACCGCCATGCATCGACGCGCAGCGTCACGTCAATGTCATAAATTTACGGCCCCCGGGATCAAACCCGGAGGCCGCAATGTCTCGAAACCGGCCTCGATTTCGAGCGCCAGTTTTTTTGCGTTAGTTCGAGTTGGCCTGCCCGCCGGAACGGAGCTTGGTGCGCGAGTGCGTCTGCTTCGGCTGATAGGCGAGAGAGTCGTTCGTGCTCTTCGCGCCGCCGCTCTGCGAGCACGAACCGCCGATGCCGCCGGCCGCGGCACGGCAGGCTTCCATCGTCGGATAGCCGCAGCCATGAGCGGCCTGGGCGCCGTTGGTGATGCAGTATTCTTCTGCCTGTGCGGCCGGCGCGGCCATCATGAGAAACGCGGATGCAAACAGCGTCGCAGCGGATGCGACGAACGTCTTCGAGATCGAGGTCATGTTGTCTTTTCCTGCTTCAGGGTCCCACAAAAGAGGCCTCGGCATGCGACGCAGGCTGAGGTTCACGCCTCGCATGTAGGCGGACGCCATGAACCGGCAATCACGGCTCGGCGCATTGCAGGACTTCCCAAATCACATGTCACAGTTAGGTGAGTTACTAATCTTTTTGTCCCTCTTATCCGAACCTGTATTCCGGTAAGGGAATCACCCCCGCGCCTTCGGATTTTTGGATCTCGTTGCGCGAGCCACGTTTTGGGACGCGTCGCTGCCGATCTATCCTGCTGCAGCGATCCCCTGCAACGGCAGCGGCACATCCTTCGCCACCCCCAGCACCGGGAAGCTGCGGACATTCTTCACGTTCGGCATCGCGGCGAAATGCAGGAGCTGCTGGCGCATGCTTTCGACGCTCGGCGCCACGCATTTGAGAAGATAGTCAGTGTCGCCCGAAATCCGCCAACACTGCTGAATGCGCGGGATCGCGGCGATCGAGCTCTCGAACGCCTCCAGCACCGGCTGAGCCTGGCTGCCGAGCTGGATCGAGACGAACGACACCACCTCGTAGCCGAGCAGCCGCTCGTCGATGACGGCACGGATCGCCCGGATCACGCCGCGGCTGAACAGCGATTTCAGCCTCCTCACGCAGTTGGGCCCGGACACGCCGACGCGAAGCGCCAGCTCGTTGTTGCGGACCCGCCCGTCCTGCTGCAACTCGGATAGTATCTTCAGATCGACGCCGTCGAGCTGGTCACGCCCCGCCATACCCCACCTCGCCATGAGCCCGTCACGCAAGGCAGCGAAGCACGCGGCAAAATCGCTGCCAAGGGGTTCAACGGCAGGCGCGTCCTGGCGTCATGACCCGGTATGACGAGAGTCTTGGTCGGAAGGCCCGACCTCAGTGCGTCCAGGGCTCGCCGCGCCGGAACGAAAAATTGTCCGCATACGCGGCCGGCCGGCGCACCGACTCCTGCGGCTCGATCACCTGGTAGGCGATGCCCTTGCGCTCGCAATAGGCGACGGCCTCTTCCCTGCTGTGGAAGCGCAGCGTGATTTGCTGCTTCATGTCGCCGGACGAGGTCCAGCCCATCAGCGGCTCGACCGCGCGCGGCTGCTCGGGCTCATAGTCGAGCTGCCATTCCTTCGTCATCGACCGGCCGGATTGCATCGCGTTCTTGGCGGGCTTGAAAATGCGTGCGGTCATGGGATGGTCCGGGCCTCTTCTTCGTCTTTTCGTTCGATTTCGATGCGTCACGGTAGCAGTTGGTGGAAACCGCGGGCATAGTATAGAGACACCTTTTGGGAACTGATCGGTGATTCCGGCCCCGAGGGTCGCTCGCCGACGGGTATAATCATTATGCTGCACCGTGACAATTGCGTACCCGCCTTCCGCGCCGGGATCTCGCCCGGCGGCCCAGCCTCGTTGACGCCGACCTGTCCGTCCCCTCCGAAAGCTCCCGTCGCATGTCCTTCCTGAACATCAACGCCACGCTCCCCGAGAAGGGCCGTGACCTCAGGCTCGACCTGTTTCGCGGCATCGCGAACTGGGCGATCTTCCTCGACCATATCCCCGACAACGTGGTGAACTGGATCACCACCCGCAATTACGGCTTTTCCGACGCCGCCGACCTCTTCGTCTTCATCTCCGGCTACACCGCCTCCTTCGTCTACGCGCGGATGATGCTCGAGCGCGGCTTCCTCGTCGGCGCCACAAGGCTGACCAAGCGGGTCTGGCAGCTCTACGTTGCCCACATCATCCTGTTCGTGATCTACATCGCCTCGATCAGCTATCTGGCGCTGCGCTTCGGCGATTCCGAGATGATCAACGAGTTCAACGTCGCCGGCCTCGTCGACAACGCCACCGAGACGCTGCGCCAGGGCCTGTTCCTGCGCTTCAAGCCGCTCAATCTCGACGTGCTGCCACTCTACATCGTGCTGATGGGGCTGTTTCCGCCGGTGCTCTGGTTCATGCTGCGCAAGCCTGACCTGACGATGGCCCTGTCCATCGTGCTGTGGCTGACCGCGCGCCATTTCGGCTTGAACCTGAACGCCTATCCGGCCGGCCAGTGGTACTTCAACCCCTATTGCTGGCAGGTGCTGTTCGTGTTCGGCGCCTGGTGCGCCATGGGCGGCGCGCGGCGTTCGATGGCGTTGATCAACGCACCGGTCACGCTGTGGCTGTGTCTCGGTTACATGCTGTTTGCGCTGGTCATGACCATGGCCGGCCGCTTCCCGACCCTCGGCGGCATGTTTCCGGAATGGCTGTTCTCGGCGTTCAACCCGAACGACAAGACCAACCTTGCGCCCTACCGCTTCATCCACTTCGTCGTGATCGTGATCCTGGTGATCCGCTTCGTGCCGAAGGACTGGCCGGGCCTGGAATGGAAAGGGTTCGATCCGATCATCGTTTGCGGACAGCAATCGCTCGCCGTGTTCTGCGTCGGCGTATTCCTGTCCTTCGTCGGACATTTCGAGCTGTCGATGAGCTCGGGCTCGCTGTTCGCGCAGATCTTCGTCAGCGTCGCCGGCATCGCGATCATGACGACGGTGGCCTATTACATCTCGTGGTCGAAGAGGCAAGACAAGCCGCTGAAGCCGCCGCCGCCCAAGCCGGCGGCCACAGCGGCAGCGAAGTCCGCTTGAACGGACGGCAGCGGTACCCGCGCCGGACGGCAGCGATACCGCGCCGGAAGGCAGCGATGCCGCTTCAGGCCGCCGCTTCGCTGTCGAATTCGGTGAATTTCTTGTAGATCCAGTCGCGGCCGTCGTGGCGGCGCCAGACCTTGCCGTAAACGAGCTGCCCGTTGATGGAGCGGCGCGGCACGAGCACGGTCCAGAGGTGCCAGATCTCGGTCCAGCTCGCCTGCGGACCGACGGTTCGGACGTTGCGATCGAAAGACATGATGCAGAACTCACAGGATACGAGCGCCGCGACGAACTGTGATCTCGTGTGAGCACGAATTTCAGGCAGTCGGTCGCGCGCCGGGACCGATCTGATAACGATCGCCAGGCCGGCCGCAACAATCGCTCGTCCTTAACCTAACCGATCAACCTTACTTCTCGGGACGGCGCAGCAAGACCGGTTGAAAGCGGGCGTCAATTTTTCTAGACTGGATGCACGATTTGAGAATGAGCGCGCCGTTTTGAGCACGCACGCACGGTGATTTCTGAGCTGACACGAATTTTGAAACTATTGATGGGCTGGGACGACCACGATGAATTTGCAATGTGCATGTCTGCGCCTGGCGCTGCGATCGACGCCGCCTGCGCTGCTCGCGAAGATGCCGGCGCAGGAACTGCCGAAGGTCGCCAACGACAATCAGGTGGCCTGGCCGTTCCTGCCATTTCCGTTCGGCTGGTACGCGACGAATTGATGCTTGCAAAAGCGCAACGCCGCGCAAGCGGAATATCATCGCTTGGCGGCGTCCGTTAGGCATTGGGCGCTGAAATCCCCCAACACTCATATGTCTATCGCGACGGCCAAAGGTTCGACGAAGCTTTTCAAATTCTGCGCCGGCAGCTCCAGTCCAATGCCTTGAAAAATCGCGCGGAAGTCGCGTTGCGTAAAGAATGAGTGCCGAGGGTTTGGAGGGGGCTTTGAGAGCCTTGGGACGTCGGCTCGCCCTGGTTTCAGGGCGCAGTAAGCCGCGTGCCCTTCCCGGCGATCAGGTTCGCTCAGACGCCGGCGCTTGCGCTGGACGCACTGCTTGATGCGTCGTTGCCATTGGCACTGAGCGCGCCTTGGGCGTTGTAGGTCTGCCCCGGCTGACTGCCTTGGCTGTCCTGGCCGCCTTGCGCGCTTGTCGAGGTCTGGACCTCGGTCGTGCCGTCGGAATAGGTGATCGTGGTGGTGGTGATGCCGTCGATCGTGATGGAGACCTCGCTGACGACGGTCTTGGTCGAACCGCCGCCTCCCGATCCCGAGCTTGCCCCCGCCGATTGCGACGACGACGTCGACGACGCGGCTGATGTCGAGGACGTCGCCGATGTCGCGGCGGACGAATTTGTGGCGGCCGACGGGGACGTCGTCGCCGCCGCACTGGTTGAAGCAATCGCGCTGACCGACATGGAGACCTCGCTCGAGGGAGACTTCAAGTAGACTTGGGGCGCAGCCCCAATGGCGCGCCCTGTCCTCTCCTTCAACGCGGCGGGTGTGTGGAACAGGCGCTGGAGCTGTAAAAAATCCTTCGGTGCAGCGCGAATTTCCGCTCTCAGCGTCGCAACCAATCCCCGCACCGCGAGTTGCAACTTTTTCCCCACCCGGGCATCCGCGAGCGGCTGCGATCGGACGACGCGCCTGCACGGACAGCCAGATCGTCTCACGTCCGTGTGAGGTGGAGCGCGGCGGGTGAATTCTAGCGAACGCGCAGAGACCAATGAAGAGCAGGCGGCAAGACAAGGGGATTCCGTGAGCCGGATTGATACGACTGACAAACTCTCCGAGGTGCCGGAGGCCGGAAGCTCGCTGTTCGCGCTCTGCGGCATCAGCGTGGCCGGGGTCGTCATGCTCGGCTGGATCTGCGCCCTCGCCTGGATCGCCTGGCGCATCGCCGATTGGCTGTTGTTCTGAAGTTGAAACGCCGCCGGCAGACCGTAGCCGGTGGAGCTGCCTTCAGCGCAAGGTCAGCAGCAGAAGCCGTCGTGATGGGACAAGGCGACGACTGCCGCCCCGCAGAAAATATTTCAACATGTCCCGAGCTTCCCCATTCCCCGACACCCGAGTAGAGATCGTAACATGCAAAGCTGACGCAGCGGTTGCACGGAGGCAACATTTCCCGGAAATAGCGATGCCGCGTCCCGGCCGGCGATGACGGCAAAGCGCGGTGCGTGTCAGACCCTAGGAGAAAAAATCCAGGAGATTCAAGCCCGGGACTGGTCGGGGCAGCTGGATTCGAACCAACGACCTGCAGTACCCAAAACTGCCGCGCTACCAGGCTGCGCTATACCCCGAATGTCCGGCGAGCCCTGTCGATACACGCTTCCCAAAGCGCCAGCAAGCTTTCCAAGGCGCCAGCAAGCTTGCCAAAAGACCGCCACAGCACGGGGGCAATAGCCCCCTTGCCGCCCTACTTGCTGCCGAACAGCGGATGGCCGACCCGGTCACCGGCGCGGATGCCGTATTTCTGCGCCGTTCCCGCCACAACCTCCAGGACCGCCCGGGCCGGGCCCTTGGACGAGATGATCCTGGTCGACATCGGCTCGGTGTTTTCGGCGATGCGCAGGATGCGGCCGTCGGCACGGATGAAGATCATGTCGAGCGAGACGTAGGTGTTCTTCATCCACATCGACACCTCCTGCTCGGGATTGAAGTCGAACAGCATGCCTTTGCCGTCAGCCAGTTCCTTGCGGTACATCAGGCCGGTCTGCTTCTCCTCCTCCGTCGTCGCGATCTCGACCGAGAACACCTGCACGCCGTTCCTTGTGACGATCTCGAGCGGCTGGAAGCTGGCGGCGCCGGCGGGCGCGCTCCCGACGGCAACGCCAGCGATGACGAGGATGGCGGCAAGCCAGCGCTTCGCAATGGCGAAGACGGCCTTTCGATCGAAATTCATGGATGGCACTCGAGGCGTGGGACTGGAGCAGTCCTTACGCGGCGGTCGCCGGAAAAGCCAGAGGCGCGCCGGTCAGCCAGCGCGCCTCTGCTCACGATTGCGGGAATTGGCGAGCTATACCGTCTTCGAGCGAAGTGGATAGCGGTTCGCGTCAAGAAAACGCGTCAAAACAAGAAGCTGGAGCCCCGTTCCGATTTTCATCGGAACGGAAATGGAAATGGCTTTAGTGGGACGAGACCGGTGATCCCGTCTCGGGATGGATCTCGGCCGCCATCATGCCCTTGGAGCCGGGCCCGAAACGGACCAGGACATATTGGCCGGGCCGCAGTTCGGTCATGCCGAAGCGGCGCAGCGTCTCCATGTGCACGAAGATGTCGGGCGTGCCCTCGCCGCAGGTCAGGAAGCCGAAACCGCGCAGCCGGTTGAACCATTTGACTTGGGCCCGCTCCAGCCCGCTGGTCGCGGTGACCGAGACATGGGTGCGCGGCGGCAGCATCTGCGCCGGATGGATCGCGGTCGATTCGTCCATCGAAACCACGCGGAAGGCCTGGTAGCCCTTGGCGCGCTGGATGCACTCGACGACGATGCGGGCGCCCTCGTAAGCCGTCTGGAAGCCGTCGCGCCGAAGCACGGTAACGTGCAGGAGCACGTCGGGCCAGCCATTGTCGGGAACGATGAAGCCGTAGCCCTTTGAGGCGTCGAACCATTTGATGACGCCGTGAACCTCGACGAGGTTGGCGCTGCCCTCACCGAGTCCGGTGAAAGGACTGAGCGCGCTGTCGCGACCGGCACCGCCGTGTTCGCCCACCGCGGGAACTCCTACCTTCTTGGACTCAAATCCGTCCGACGACCCCATAACCCCGGACCCCACACATGCCATGCAACCCGCCTGAATGGCGGCGCCGAATCACGCGTCTTTAGAGAATCTTCTCAATTCGACGCGACGCGAATCTTTCGACTCAAAAGATAACACTCCCGGTTGCGACGCATAGACAAAAAAGAGATTCGCCGGAACCTATGAACAGCTTGCACGGCCGCGAATCAAATTACTGCCTCAATTACCGACAAAGGGCCCGAGCGTTTCGCCGATGTCGTGGCGGATCACGAGGTCGGCGATGTCGTCCTGCTCGGTGGGCTCACGGTTGACGATCACCAGACCCGCGCCTGATTTCTTCGCCATCATCGGAAAGCCCGCCGCCGGCCATACGACCAGCGAGGAACCGATCGCGATGAAGAGGTCGCAGGCTTGCGACAGCGCGGCCGCGCGCTGCATTTCGTCCTCAGGCATCATCTGGCCGAAGGAGATCGTGGCGGTCTTCACCGGCTCGTCGCACGCGGTACAGTTGGGCGCGGCGCCCGCGTCGTCGAAGCGGCGCTTCACCCAGTCGAGCGGATAGGCCTGCCCGCATCCGATGCAGCGCGCATACGTGGTATTGCCGTGAAGTTCGATCACGTGCTCCGCGGCGAAGCCGGAGGCCTGGTGCAGATTGTCGATGTTCTGGGTGATGATCGCGGGAACCTTGCCGGCGCGGTAGAGCGAGGCGAGCGCGCGATGGCCGCGGCCGGGCTTGGCCGCCGCAAAGACCTCCTCCATCGCAAAGCGCCGGCGCCAGGATTCGTCGCGCGCCTCCCGGCTGGCGACGAACTCGTCGAACGGGATCGGGCGGTTGCGCGTCCAAATTCCGCCGGGCGAGCGGAAGTCGGGGATGCCGCATTCGGTCGAGATGCCGGCGCCGGTGAACGGCACGATCCGCTTGGCTTCGGCGATCATGTCGCCGAGACGTTCAACGCCGCTGCGAAGATCCGATGCAATCAACGCGGCCTCCCGTCTTGTTGTGCCGATTGGCTTTGCTGATTTGCTTTTGCGCTAGCCGCAAGATGCGCAAGCGACAAGATTGCTGACGCTCTTATCCACTGCCGCGCAAGACGTGGTCGGCAATTTTTTCCGCCCTTCGCTTTATCACAATCCCGCAATGCCTCCTCCCCATTGACGCCCCAATCAGAAGCGCCAATGCATGTGTTGACGCGACTCAACGTAATTGCGGCGGCAGTGCTTGGGTTCGGTAGGGTACACATATTCACGTGTAGAGGGGATTTGACATGACCGAGGACGAACAACGCAAAATCCGCGAACGCGAAGAGATCGCTGCCCGTGTCGCCGCCTTCCGTGCCACGCAGGAAAAATTCAAGCGCGAGCGTGAAGAGTATTTCGTGTCGACGCTCGACAATGCGCGCAAGGTGGAGCGTCCCTCGCTCTGGCCGTAAGACAAGCCTGATCACCACGCATGAAAAAAGCCCGGAGCGTTGCTCCGGGCTTTTCATTTGTTCAGCCGTTACCAGTGACGGTAATAATGGTGGCGGCGGTAGTACGGTCCGTCACCATAATAGGCGTACGGGCCGGGGCCGTAAGCATAGGCCGGGCCGCCATAGTAGCCATACCCTGGGCCGTAGCCGTAGTAGCCGTAAGGATGGGACGCGGCGATGGCACCCGCGGTGATGGCGCCGGCGGCGAGGCCGAATGCGAGGCCCGGACCGATGCCGCGACCGCGCGCCTCGGCGGGCGCAGGCGCCGCGATCGCGGTCACGCCGACGGCAGCGGCGGTAGCCAGAACTGCCAATGTCTTCTTCATGTTCTCCTCCTTAGCGTCTCGCCGGACAACGCTGGCGCCGCGCGATGGTTGCGCGCAGGCTGTGGAACCGCCCCCCTTCAAAAAATTACGAAACCGGGGGAACGAAATCGATCGGGCGCGATTGCACCTTCAAGTGCGGAAGCCTCGGCTATCGGGTTGAGGCAACAGCACGAAGACCCCGTCAGCATCATCGCGATGCTGGCGGGGTTTTTTAGTTTCACGGAAAGCAAACGGCAGCGGACGATCATTGCTGCCAAGGGGGCGGATGCCGAGGAGGAAAGATTGCCGATATCCGCGTTGCTGGCCCGTATCCGCAGGCTCGTTCCCAGATCCGGCGATGATCATTACGACGAGATCGTCCGCAATTTCGGTGTCGGCACGCTACGCCCGCCGGCGACGCCGATGAGCGACGGCGAGCTGGCGCGGGCCATTGCCGAGTTTCTGAAGGAGACGCCGTCGAGCTCATCCGTCGCGACCCTCGGCCGGCGGCTCGACCCCTCCTCTCCGCTCTGACGCCCCTCTCTCAAACGGGAACTCGCAACGGGAACTCGCGCAGACCGGGAACGGGGAGCGCCCACGCACGTTGAGCTTGCCTTGACGACAGGAGGCTCGACATGCCCGTTTGGCTCGAAGTTTTGCTCAACCTGTCCGCCTACGCCGGTTTCGTGGCGCTCGCGACCCGCGGTGTCGCGTATCCGGATAATTCCGGCGACGACCATTAGTTCGCGTGCGGCGCCTGGCCTGCCGTGCGCACCAGCCTGTCGGCCTTGACCGCAACGCGCGTGTTATCGAGCTGCGGCCGCAGCGAGAAGCTGACCACCACGAAAGCGAGACAGAACAGCGTGCCGACGATGGCGACGCGCCGGTAGGTGTGGCGGTCGCCCTGATAAAAGGACGGTTCTGAAAAAGGTGTCATGAATTCGTGCTCGAATTCTTTCTGGCAAAGTTGCTTGTTGGCAAAGTCGTTTCTTGTTTTCGTTTCTTGTCTTCGCCAGACAACTATCCCAAGTAGCGCCAAGCGCAACGCGATTGGGCTTTTAACCTAACCGAATAGGGTTATCGGCTTCCCGGCAAGCTTCCGTTAGGAGTTCGCCAAGCGTCATCTTCGCCAAGCGTCATCAGAGTTCGGCGAGCCGCTTCAAGCTCGCGCGAAAGCCGAGGCTGCGATGGCCTGCGACCAGCACGGTGCCGAACACCTCGGCCGCGTCGTCGCTGAACGTCCCGGAGAAGCCGCTCGTCGCCTCCTCTCCGCCGAACAGCGGCCGGGTGAGGCCATCGGCGAACGGCGTATGCTGGTTGGTGGCAAGCTCGCCTTTCCAGGTGCCGTTTTTCGAAGTACCGTTTTTCGAAGTGCCGTTGCCGATCGTGTAGGAGCCGCGCGACCAGAAGTACGGCCCGCCGCCGAGCAGCACGCCATCCCGCAAGATCAGCACGCCGCTGTCGCGGCCCTTCACGCCGTCGAGCATGTGGATGTGGATGGAATAAAGCCCGTTCTTCATGTTGCGTCCGCCGCCGGAGCAACGATAGCGCCGGACAGGGAGAGCGTCGAGACGATGGTGACAGGGTTCGTGCGTTTGCCGACCGGCTTTGTTCCAGCTTCGCCCGCCTTTCGTTCTCAAAGAACGAATCGGAATCGCAGAAACCGGCGCCGGGCAAGCCTTAACAATTCGTTTGCACGCAAACGAGCGCGCGATCACATCGTGTCGCCGGGCTTCGATCGCGGCGGCACCTGCGGCACCGACGGCCTGCCTTTGCGCAAGCGCGGGTGCCGGTCGCACCAAAACACTTTTGCGATCTCGACGAACATGAAACCAGCACGCATCCATGTCGCGCCTCCCTCGCCTCATTCCGTAACCAGGACGCGAGGACGGGATTGTGCGAAGCATCACGCCGGCTTGGTTTGGAGAGGCGTGTCCCGCATCGACACAGAAGGCACGCCTTGTTCTGCATCCGACTCCATTTCGTTCGCAGGGAACGAATCGGAGTCGAGAAAATCAGCGCAAGGCGATTGCTAACGATCGGTGAAGGCAGGCGCGGTTGCCGGCTGTCATCGACGAGGCGCGACGCTCATCACGCCGCTCGTTTCACCGTGTCCTTCTCCGAAATGTCCTTCTCCGAAAAGCATTCGAGGATCTGGATGCGGAGCTCTTCCGCGGCCGGACCCTCGAGCTTCCTGAGCTGATTCCAGAGCCTGATCACTTCGCGTTGTTTCTCGACGGTCATGGGCACCTCCAAAAGAGCTGCTCCACTAGAACAAAATGAGAACAGAAAGTCCAGCCCCTCCCGCGAAATTCGCTGGGCACATCGCCTTGAACCTTTCAGGGCCTTGGACCTTTCGGGCGCGGCGCGGTTGCTTTTTGGATCTTCAACCTTAAGTTCGAGACACCGCTGGCGCCAAAGCCAAATTTGCCGGCGGCTGGAACGTTGTCCTGCGTCCGGCGGTTGAGACAGCGACGACGGAATCTTGCGCGGAGCGGACAGTCGTCAAAGCAGCCACCCGGTGTAACGCCCGGGTGGCTGTTTTGCTGTTCGGGCCAGCGCTCATGTCGCGTCGCCTTTGCCCGGCGGGCGGCTTGCGCCCGCAATGAAAAACCACGCGCTCACGCACGGGGCTCTCTTGGCTGACGGCGTTGGGATTTCAGCCGGGCGGCACGTCGCCTTGCAGGGTCCGCTCGGCGAGCAGCTCCTTTTCGGCCTCATACCAGAAGGTGTCCATCGTGCCCGCGGGCTCGCCGGCCTCCTTCCAGAGGTGATAGGCCCGGTTTCGAATCTCTTGCTCGCTGAGACCAGCCACGTGATTTCCTCCCTTTCGGAAGCAAAGCCTGATGACGCCCGAGAGTTCCTTATCCGTTTCCGGCAGTCGCTGCGGCGCCTCGCCAGAGTAAGCCGCCGCAACGAAAATGCCAGCGCCTTAGACGGAGCGCATTTTAGACTGAGTCTTTTAGATGGAGTGCATTTTAGATGGAGTGCGTTTTAGACGAAGTGCGTTTTAGACGGAGTCCTTGGCCACCTTCAGCGGCGAGGCCTTCACCGACTTGCTCGCCGGCTTCGCCGCGTACTGCATCGGCTCCTTGGTGAAGGGATTGACGCCCATGCGGGCTTCGGTCGCGGGCTTGTTCACCACCGACATCTTCACGAAGCCGGGAATGACGAACTCACCGGACTCGTTGAGCTCCTTGTAGCCGACCGTCGCCATGTACTCGATGACCGATTTCACGTCGTTCTTCGACAGCTGCGTGCCCTCGGCAATTGCATCAATCAACTGAGTCTTCGTCATCTTCGCCATGTCTGAATTTCCTTCTGTGCGCGCGAGCAGGCTTTGCTCAGGACGCGGTCCAACCGCGCAACGCGCTTCTGATTCATGCCAACTTTCATGAAGTGACGGGGCTTAGAACCCATCGAGGCCTAAAACGCAAGCAGGGGTTCTGCGGGGGCCCGGACGCCCCGGCAAAGATGCCGCAGCTTGCGCCGTTTTCCGGTTGAACCATTTTCTCCCTGGGGCGTCTAACTCTTTGAAGTCCCCAAGCTTCATCCCCATCAGAGAGCCCCGCTTCCCCCAGGCGGGGCTTTCGCCTTTTCCGGGACCGGCCGTGCAAGTCCGATCGGGCCGGACCCGAGGTCTGCGCCCGGGCCACGCGGGTGACCGTCACAAGGCAGGTTCTCTTTTCCGGCCATCTCCTGCATAATGCGGCATGGCAAAAACAAAAGTGACCTTCAAAACCGTCCGCATTGCAGACAACGACTGGAAAATCCTCGCGGATTACCCGGACAGCGAACAGCGCGAAATCAAGGGCTTCACCAGCAAGGCAGATGCCGACGACTGGATCAACGGCGACCGCAAGATCGCGTGGCTCCGTTCCCAGGGATACGCCAAGTGACCAGCGTGTAAGTAACACGCGTATAAGTAACGCGCGTATCGTCTGACGCCCGTGTGGCACGAGGCGCGCTTAGTCCCTCCCCGCTCAAAATGTTGTTTCCGTACCGGCGAGTCATCGAGCAGGCGGCGACGCCAGCTCGTTTCTCGGCCGCGCGGGGTTCACCTCATGGTGAAACCTGTGACTGGGCATGCGCCGTTGAGACTTCAGTAACCTAACGCCGCCAAGCTCCTCGCAGTATCGTTGCGTTGGAGTATCCCCACAGTGCTGGATTTTAACGAACTGCGTGAACTCGCGGCCGATGTGCGTGTTTTCGTCGACATTGCCGAAGACAAGGCCGAAGCGCTTCGCGCCGTCATCGCGGCCTACGACGTGGTGCTTGCGATCTTCCCGTCCGGAGAGGGCATGGGCCTCCACGTCGTCAAGGGCGGCGAGATCCTGGACAGGATCGCAAGCTCACGAACCCATGCGATCTACAGCCACACGGCCATCGCGGTTCCCGACCTCGAGCACGCGGAAGTGCTCAAGCACCTGACGGCCGCCGTCGACCAGCGGATTGCGGCCTAAAGCATGATCCGGAAAAGTGCGAAGCGGTTTTCCGAAAAGATCATGCTCAAACAACAGCCTAAAGCGCGATGATGATTCATCCTCATCTCATCGCGCTTTGATCACAGACGAGGATTTTTCCCTCCGGAACGCCCGTTTAGGAACGCGGCTTCTGCAAAACTGACCTCATCCTGAGGGCCCGCCGCAGGCGGGCGTCTCGAAGGATCGGCCACGAGCAAGCCATCAATTCACGATCAGTCGCGCGGGTCGGCGCTGCCAAAGGTTTCTTCAGTCACGGAGCCGGTTTACCGCCCATAGCGGCATCCACGATCCCAGCACCATGACGATCGCAATGGCTGCGACCACGACATATTTCAGGGGATGTTGCGACGAGGCGAGCGAACCTTCGAGGTGAAGGTACGGCAGCATCGCGTCCATGGCCATTCCGATCAGGGCAACCGCGACCAGGCCGCCAAAAGCAGCGGCGAAGATGTTGACGATCCATCCAATCGCGCCGCGCTTGTTCGACCACGCCTCGTAAATCGCGACAGTCAGCACCACGAGCACAAAGATCAGCATGAAGCTCATCGAGCCGCCGACGCTCGACGTCGGCCCGAAGATTTCCACCAGCAGCATGACCGCAACCGCGAGCAGTGTGATCGTCTTCACGGCGTTCCCCTTCAATGGCCAAGCAAATAGGCCGTGAAGCCAATCCCGATAAAGCCGATACCGATGATAACCGCCGCGAGCTCGGCGGCGTTTTCCAGACCGAACAATTTGGCGATGGCCTCCCCCGCGGCGATCAGGAGCATCTCCACGATCGCGCCGAGCAGGCTTTGAAGCATAGCGGTTGGTCGCGCCGGGCTTCGCCGGGGTTCAACTGCGATCAAGTCCCCGCCTTGGCGAAGGATCGGTGCATACCCGCAATCGCGCAGCGCAGTTCGTCCGCGCCGGGGCGACCGGGATGTGGTTCGGCATCGGGCACTGGGCCCACGCATCCAACGGTTATTCTATCGCGTCGGCGCAACCGTTCCTTAATACATTTCTCGCCTAGATTGCCCGACACTTGGAATAAGCGTGGCGGGGCTTGGTGCGGATCTTCGCGGGTGTACAGGCAATGCGCGGGGTCGCTGCGCTGTCGGTGGTCTGCGGACACGCGGTAAGTGCGCGACCCGATATGGTCGGGCCGGGGCTTGCCGAGGGCGCGCTGACCATTCTTGCGAGCGGCGTCGACATCTTCTTCGTGATCTCCGGCTTCATCATCGCAACCACCGCGGCGGCCCAGCCCAACCCGTTGGATTTCGCGTTTAGACGAGCCCTCCGACTTTTTCCGCTCTACTGGCTCGTGTTGCTGGCGGCGTTTGTCAGTTCCTCCTGGATCGCGCTGGCGCCGGGCGAGCGCCCCGCGCTCGACCTCGGAACCATCTTCGCATGGACATATCCGAGCTGGTACCTCGCGCCGGCCTGGTCGCTCGCTTTCGAACTGCACTTCTATGCCGCCGTTGCGGTCATCCTGGCGATCAAGCCGGACCGGCTGTTCGAGATATTGTTCGCTGGATTCGGCCTGGTTATCCCAGCTGTCGTCTTCGGCCTCGAGCTCGGCATCTACTTCCATCCGCTGGTGCTGGAATTCGGTGCCGGCGTTGTCATCGCCTATCTCCACAGACGCGGACGATTGCGCTTTTCGCGCCGCATCCCGGCCGTTTCCGTGGGCCTGTTCGTGGCCGGCTGGTATTGGATTTTCGTGCACGGAGCGACCGACCCACAATTCGCACGCGTCCTGACCTATGGTCTTGGCGCGGCATTGCTGATCCATGCCGTGGTCGCCGTGGAGATCGAAGGGCGATCCTTCCCACCGGTCCTGCAATGGCTCGGCAAGATCTCGTACTCGCTGTATATCGTCCATTACCTGGTGGTGAAATTGATCGCCAGCTTTGCCGGGCCGTGGCTACTATCGACCGCCGGGACAATCATCGCCAGCATCCTGCTCTCCCTCGGTCTCGCCGCCGCCTTGCACATCGCCTTTGAAGCACCGATCCTCGATTGGGGGCGCAAGATAAGTCTGATGCGCAGCCGCCGATCGATGCCGGCGGTACCGAGATCGGTGGGGCCGCGTGCCTACCCCGCACGAACGGAATGAAGACATTCCGCGCAGGTTTCAGGGGGCGGCGCGGTGTTAGTCAGTCACCGCAATTACCGCGTCCCATTCCAGGGGTGCGGTCCAGTGCCGTCAACGTAATCTTAAAAATCGCTCACGAGTATCGATTGAACTCGGGTCTTTGACTGTATCCCGAATTTCGATACCATCTCGGGGTTATTCTATTTTGTTTTTATCGCCTTACTAGATGACTGCTCAGGGGTCTTTTCATGAAACGATCTACTCGCAACGCAGCCGTCGCTGGTCTCGCAACCTATTCGATGGTGAGGTCCAGCAATCCCATCGTTCGGTCGTTTGGAATATTAATTGGCCTCGCTGCCTTGGGCATGTTGGTTGCGGCCTTCCTGAGCTTGCCGAAGAAGCAAGATTCGACTCTCCGAGCTAGGCCTGAAGAAATACCTGCGTATAAACCGGTTGCGGCTGTGGGGCCGTCTCCGGCTGTCGGGATGGACATTCCAGATACCGCAATAAAAGTCATCGACCCGCCGCCACCGCCACCTCCGCGGACGCCTCCACCCAACACGGTAGTGTCCGCGCCCCCGTCTCTCTCCAGTTCACCTGCAATTTCTATCGTCCCAGTGGAGGATGATGACCTAAAAACAAGATCTCGAGGCCGCTGGGTAGTCGGACCGAATGGAAAGAGGACGTTTGAAGACGGTCACACGAAACGACAATGAAGAATTACGGTGACAGTGCCGGACTGCACCCCTGGAATGAGACACGAATTACGGCGACAGTGCACCAATCTTGCTCGATCACGTGCCACTGTCATTCGGCCTTGATGTTGGCGTCCTTGATGATCTGCTGATACTTCGTCATCTCGTCCTTGATGTAGCCGGCGAAATAATCCGGCGTGGAGCCGAGCGGTTCGAATCCGAGAAGCGCGAAGCGTTCCCTCACCTCCGGCCGCTGCACGATCCTGGCGACCTCGGCTTGAATCGTCGTGACCAGGTCGGCGGGCAAGCCCTTCGGACCCCACAGGCCGTACCAGGAGCCGAAATCGAAGCCTTTCATGCCGGACTCGGCCACGGTCGGAATCTCCGGAGCGATGTCGACGCGCTTGGTGCTGGTAATGGCCAGCGCCTTGATGCTTCCGGCTTTCGCCAGCGGCAGCGAGGATAGAATCGGATCGGCGATCAACTGCACCTGGCCGCTCATCAGGTCCGTCAGTGCGGGGCTTGCGCCCTTGTAAGGCACCACCAGGGTGTCGACACCGGCATCGCGCTTGAGCAGTTCGATCGCCATGTGCCCGGCCGAGCCGAAGCTCGATGTCGCGAAGGTGTATTTGGTCGGATTCTTGCGAACCAGGTCGAAGAATTCCTTGAGAGTTTTGGCGGGCGTCTGCGCATTGGTGCTGACGATCAGCGGTCCGCTGGCCACCAGCGAAATCGGCGTGAAGTCGGAGACCACGTCGTAGGGAACGGCCTTGTGCAGGAACGGTGTCACCACATGGATCGACGCGGTCAGCATCAGCGTGTAGCCATCCGGTGCGGCCTTGGCGACATAGTTCGCGCCGACGATGCCGCCGGCGCCACCGGCGCGGTTCTCGACGATGAAACTCTGCCCGAACTGTTCGTTCAGCTTTTGCGCGAGAAGGCGCGCGACGCCGTCGACGGATCCCCCGGCGGGATAGGGCACCACGACGGTCACCACGCGGCTCGGATAGGTGTCGGCCCTGACCGGCGCCGTGGCAAGCCCGAACAGGGCCGTGCCCAGCAGGGCAAGGACATGAAGTCTTTTCATCGAGGATCCTCTCAAAAATTGCGTGAGAAGTTGCCTCGGGTAGCTTCCTCCGTCGAATATGTATTGGCCGGTGACGAACCCGGCGTGGTCTGAACACAAGAAGGAGTTACGGCGAGTGCATCACATTCATTCGCCGTCGCCAACCTGCAGGGCCGCCGCAATCGAGGGTTCTCCCTTCGTGTTGCGGTGCTATCACCGTAAGACCACGTCATCCTTCGTCTGCGGGAGCTTCCTTCAAGATCGATTCTGCATTTTCTGGCACAGCTTTGAAGAGCGTGTTCAGGTCGTTCAATTGCAAAACGGGCGCGGAACGCATCGCGTCCTTGGCAGCAGGCTTCGAGACATCGATTTCGTTGAAACGCGTCTCCATCTTCCTAAAGTGAGCATAGCAACCTATATCTATCGCAAACGCCTGGAAATTTCCGGGCTGCGATTTATGAGTGAGAGCGCTACCAGCTTGATGGATGATCCGGTAATCAACGAGCCGACTAAAGAGCGAGCGAAGATCTTCGTCTTGCTGGAGCAATTGCTCCGAAACAAGAAAAACGTTTGTTTTCTTACCTAAGCAAAATTCTCTAAGCACATAAATCCCTGCGATCAGGACGTTTTGCTCATCAATTTGGGAATCCTGTTTTAGCTCCTCGATCCGACGCTCGAGATTGGACCTGCTAAGAACCCTCACTTCGTCCTTTCCGACCGCCTCTCCCTCGCTCTGGCTCATCGACTCCAAGAATAGAGACAGAACGTCTCGGGGAACGCCGCCCCCGGCCATGACTAGACGGGCATAGCCCTCCCCTTTGAACAAGTCCTCCAGCTCCTTCTTTTCCATCCCGGCTTGGCGGCCGTAAGACATCAATATCTGCCAGTTTTGCGATTGGGTTCGACCGAAGTCGCTGAATGTGAAGTCGATATTGATCGGTTGATAATCGTGACGTTCCTGTGCGCCAATCGGCTGCCCCTCCCGATCAGCAAACATCGTTGAGGCGTGCCGCATTCACGATGCATCGTCTTTAGTTTTTCAAGAATGCCGCGGATGATCTCTTTGGTTCGCGCCTTGCGACCAAACCATCCCGAGAGATGAGACTCAATTTCCGAAAAGAGCGAACTTAGGATTTCGATTAGGACGTTTGGGAATGTGTGCTGCTTGAAGTCTTCGCAGTTAAGGTAGATCGCTTTGATCTCAGGTGAGAGCTGCTTTCGAGAGTCATGCAGCAACAGCGTTTTTCCGCAGCCGCGTCTTGCAAACACGGTGTGGTTTTGGCGAGCGCTGATATCTTGCATGGAATGGCCCACGTTGATGTACGTGATAGCCTCGCTTCCAAGCTGAACTCGCAGTCCTTCCGTGATGAGCTGCCTTAGCTTAGCGAGTTTCTTGTGATCGACCACGTGTTCCCCCAGCCGAGTATCCACCCCTGGTTGAAGCATGGAACAATCGCGACAGCGTGTCCAGAGGCCTCGGACCATCCCTCTGTCGACACGCTGATTGGCGTCCGATAACAGCCCTGAGCGAACTCCAGCAATTCGTTCGCCCCAGGCAAACCCACTTATGAGCTTCCCGACTCGCGCAAGTTGTCGGGCCCCGAATTACGGTGACATTAAACGTCTGCAAGCACCGTAATTCGCACTATTGGAGGCAAGTCACGGTGAAACTCGTCCAGCCGCACTGGCCCCCGTCGTGGCTGAAGTTATGCCTGACGTTTGCCTTGGCCGTCGCCGCGTTGCCGTTGCAGAAGCGCTGGTTGAGTGAGGTGTAAGTCTGCTCGGCTCCTCCACCAATCGCATTATAAGCGTCGCAGCTGTAAGAGACGACACCAGGCCCTAGGCAATTGTCTCCCCCTCCATTTCCCATACACACGTTGATCGGCGGAGGCGTCGGACGGTTGGGTGCAGGAGGTGGTATGTTTGGCCTTACATCGGAGACTAGATCTGATTGGCGAATGGGCAAGATGCTTACCGCCGTCGCGGCGCCCATCACGAGGACAACAAGAAGTGCAAAAATAGTGAGCACGTAGGGCGGCATCGGACGACGGGGGCCAAATCCTCGGCTAGCGATCGAAGCGAAGATACCGATGGCCGCGATGCCGAAAGTGAAGACCATCAAGGAGCGGATGATCAAATAGGTCTCGACAGCTGGAAGCAGAGAAAAGCTTTGAAAGAGCTTGTTAAAAATCAAAAAGAAGACACCAAGAGCGATGCCGCCAATGCCGGCTGCCTTTCCGAGCTTTGCAAGTAATCCCGTTTCCATGCGCCCCCCAATCGGCCAACGGCGCCCTTCGCGAATTTTTTGGCGTCCTCAATCTAAAGTGTTATCCAAAAGAAACAGCTTTTCAATGTGTTGGGAGAATTATTTGATGCTCGGTGCATTTTGCTCTCAATTGGGATGACAGTGCATTAAATTCATTCGCCATTGTCGACCTGCTAACTCTGCGAGTTCGGTCTACGCTCGACGGGCAACGGCAATTGTGTGTCACCGTAATAAGTGTCGAGCCGCTACCCAGCGCGCGCTCAGAGCTTGAAGTGATCGAATATCTGTTTGGCGATTGCTCGATGCTTTGCATTCGACGGGTGGAAGTGAATCTCTGTCTGTGAGTCCGGCCACTGGTCGAGATGTTGGCGAATTAGAAAAACCACTTCGGCCTCGACCGTCTCGACATCGCTTACGCTTCTTTCTTCAGCGTCAACGTGGCACCAAACGTTCAGCGTTGCGGACGCGTGTTTATGGCGCCAGGCATAGCGGTGGTAGCCGTTTTTTCCGTTCGCCTTCATGCCGAAGCGAAGGCGGCTTCCTACCGACTGCCGAGTCAGCCCAACATAGACCGGTCTACCTTTGACGCTGATGATGTAGAGCTTCGGTTGGTTCCAATCCCGAAAATCGATTGGTGCCCTTCTC
Source organism: Bradyrhizobium nivariense (assembly GCF_029846695.2). Classification (NCBI taxonomy): domain Bacteria; kingdom Pseudomonadati; phylum Pseudomonadota; class Alphaproteobacteria; order Hyphomicrobiales; family Nitrobacteraceae; genus Bradyrhizobium; species Bradyrhizobium nivariense. The sequence goes on from NZ_JARWCR020000093.1 coordinate 27,824, forward strand.
ACATTCGACCTTGAAAGAATCTGGCGTGATGGAAAGTTCGTACTTCTGCGGCCCTTCGACTTTCAATTTGCCCTCCCTTTGTTTCCTTTCGTCCTAACCCACCAATTTTGTGCTGGTCAACGAAGCAACTGGCACTGTGCTTGGGCCGTGACCCGGCGGCCCGTTACATACCCCAAAATCGATAAGCAAAGAGCCCGATGGCGATGACAAAGGCGCTGACCGAGCCCCAAAGGCCGGTTAGGCAGGAATATTCTACAATGGTGCCTCAAATTACGGTGACAGTGCACTAAATTGATTCACGATCGCCACCCTTCTGACTCTGGGGCTTCGGCCGGCAGCTTGGCGAGAGCGCCAATTAAGTGCACTGTCACTGTAACGCCCGCCGGGATACCCCCGCGGGGGCGCTGGGGCGCCCGCTGAGGTCGGATTTCGTCCGGAAAAAAACGGCGGCGGCGAGCACGTGTTATTGCGCCAGTCAGCCTTCAGACCTAACTTATACGTGCGGGCGGCCAGTGGCACCCGCCCATTGATATTTGACCCAAGCAACTCGCACCAGATCACTCAGTCGCATCAGATCCTCAGTCACATCAGATCATTCAGTCAGCAACGCTCAGCTCGCACAGTTCGCATCAGCACAACGCATCAGATCGCATCAGCACAAGCACTCAGCACAGCGCATCGCAGCAAAACATTCAGAGACAAGGTTACGAGGTCCGGTCGCGCCGGACCTTAGGGAATATGAACCGGTACGATCGTATCACGAGAGACACTCGCTCGTGGCTGCGGGCCAAACATCCGGAGATTCATCCGATGATTTGGCTTCATGTAGAAGTCGATCCGATGGTCCTGTTGCTGCTGATCTCAGCAGTTAGGGGCTACCTACGGTAAGACACGGGAACGGGGTCGGGAAACCGGCCCCGTTCTCTTTTGCTGGCACGGCCCCTAAGCCGCGACTATTTCAAAGCGAGCTTTTCTGCCAAATCCGTGATCAGCTTCGTCACCTCGTCCGTCGAAGCCCCGGAGGCGGTCATTCGGGTGCCGTGGACCGGTCCCACGCTGCTCGGAGTACCTTCCGTGACCTGCACCGAGTCGTACCCATTCTGGGCCTCAAACAGGACGTATGGTCGTTCGCGCCCCCCATAAGTCCGCATGTCGCCGCGATAGACGCTCACGCGAAATCCAGTGGAAGTCCGCTGCGTTTCGCAGAACCATCCAGCGTTCGTGAACGTCTGAGCGAGAGATTTAACAGCGGGAAGCAACTCTTTGTCGACCAATTCACTCCACTTCGCGTGCGCCTCGGCCACCCTGGTTTGTTGTGCAGTTTTCTCTTGGATTTTTTTGTCGTTCAGTTCCTTGTCCCGCGCCAAAATTCCGACAAGCCGTTGTTTCGCGTCATCGGTCATAAAGGTTCCTCCCTGCTTGCTATTCTCAGAAGTGGCGGCTTTTCTGTGATCTGCCTGCGATGCGCCGCGAGGCGATCTTGCCAAATCACCCGTGCGGTGGTGCTGTAACTCAGACCCTCACGGGCGGTCCATCTACGCTTACGCTGATGAGCCGCCCGCTGGGGAGCCAAGGGCGCAGGGACCGGTTCAATCTTGGCAGGTCGGCCGGTCTCTGTTCCCGTTCGATGGCCGCTCGAATCAGTGAGGGCCATCTTTCTCCAAGAGACAATAGGCCGTGACTCACGCGCAAGAGTCCGCCGACTCGCTTCTACGCATTCCCTGACCTATCCACGAATTACGGTGACAGTGCACTAAATCGGCCAGTTCACTTCACCAGCCATTCCGCCCTCACGCACACGTGCACCGGCCCCCTGCCCCTCCTCCCACTTTCCTGCTATCTCCTACA